>JBKBSS010000158.1:0-3022 GCA_046291385.1 Emticicia sp.
TTTTGAAATTTCTTTGGGTGAAAATCTACTGTTTCGCCTGCTATTGTCTTGATATTAAACTTTTTAATTAAAAATACAGAAATCATACCCACCACTACCGCACTGCCAATTACGCCGTACATGTGGAAACTCTGCAAACGAAACATTTCTTGGATACGAAACCACGAAATGATTTCGGCTTTCACGAACACAATTCCGAACAGGATTCCTACAATTAAGTATTTGATATTATCAGTCCAGCTTTCGGCTTTTTTCATGTCGTTGGGAGCTTCACAAACAAATGGCTCAACAACAGCAGTACCTTGAATTTCTTGAATATTTTTCATCGAATTTATTAGCTTAGAATATTAGAATAATTTAAAAATGATTGGCATAATTAAGTGTGTCATGGCGAAACCACCAACCATAAAACAACAAGTGGCAATCAAAGATGGAACTTGTAAATTTGAAAGCCCCATAATTGCGTGGCCAGAGGTACAGCCACCTGCATAACGAGTACCAAAACCAACTAAAAAGCCACCAAAAACAAAGAAAATCAATCCTTTTACCGAAAATAAAGTTTCAACTGAAAATAAATCGGCTGGCATTAAACCCGAAAAATCGTTGATGCCGAGTGCTTTTAAATCATTGATTGTGGCTTCTGAAAGTACAAAATCGCTCGGATTTGCCAAGAAATTGGTGGTGATGATTCCACCAAAAAATACTCCCCAAACAAAAATTAAATTCCAAATTTCTTTTTTCCAATCATATTTGAAAAATGGAATATCGGCAGGAAAACAAGCCGCACAAACGTGGCGAAGCGATGATGAAATACCGAAAGATTTATTGCCAATTAATAAAAGTGTTGGAACTGTAAGTCCGATAAGTGGGCCTGCAACATACCAAGGCCAGGGCTGAAGAATAAAATCAAACATTTGTTTCATGCGTTTTTGTTTTAATAATGATAGTTTATAATTAAGTTTAAATGCGTCATGTTTACTTTATTGAAAATGAAGCGGTCGTTTTGGTAAGTTTCGCCAATATCGTCTTTGCGAACCACCAAAAGTAAAGCGTTGAGACCTTTCAAATAATGGTCAAATTGATAGGTCAAACCCAAATTTATTTGAGAATAAGAAGGCACTCCGTATTTGTTTAATGCAAAGTTTTTTACGTCAGGGATTTGAAAATAACCACCGCTCAGTTCTATTTTGATTTGTTTTTCGGGTTTGAAAAAGGTATTCAGCGTTACTGCCGTTACATCGCCAAAACCTTCGTTTCGTTCACGAGGCATGAAAGTATAAAAAGTTTCACGTCCCCATTCACGTGGCATCAGATAACGTCCTTTGGTCGTGATTCGAGTGCCATTTAGAAACCAATCAAATTTGGCTGATTGCTGCCCAAAACGCCCCGAAAATACCGTTGAACCGCTATTTTCTTGCGTGTAGGCTTTCGTTGGGTCTTCGTTTCCGCCATTTCCTACGGCATTTTGTTGGATATATTGGCCTCCAAAAATCCAGTTTTTACCCGCTACTGGTTTAGATTTCCACTCGGCTTTAAGTTGGGTAGTGTTCAAAACATTATCTATGTAAGTGTCCCAAAGCTGAATGTTCCATTGCTTCTTTTGGTAAACTGCTCCCACGATTCCGACACCTGCCGACTCTACATTATTTTTATATTGTGAAGGTTTTCCGTAAATATCAACTCCAACGGGATAAATGCCCATGCTTTCGCCTGTTTTAAACCATCGAACGGTCGAGCGTGGTGAAATTCGCCAAATGTATTCTCCATGAAAATTTAGATTCTTTAATTCTTTGATTTCTAAAACGGCTGCTTCGACCAATGTTGGACGCATTCGTCCATCTTGTGGATTGATAAAGGGCGTTTGTGGAATTTGGCGACCAATGGTAAAAGTTGATTTTTTACCCAAATGAGTTTTGATGAATAGTTCTTCCAAACGGTCTAAATCTTCGTGGTCGTCGGGGCGTTCAATGTCGAATAAACCTATTTCATAACGATTGACTTGGTTAGTTTTTGGGTCAACTTCACTTAAATCAGAAGACTTTACATTAAACATAAAAAAGCCGCTCAATCCAACTTGAAAATGTTTGAAAAACTTTGGCGTTTCATACCCAATACCCGCACCAATTCCCCAAGCGTGATAGTCTGTTAAATCTCCTTTATTGACCGTTGCTGACATATATGAACGAGCATGACCATAAAAGCGACCTTTTTCAAAAAAATGACTTAAAGTATTGGTGTCTTTTTCTGCCTCGTGGTGAGCATGAATGCCTTGAGCATTTGCGAAACTCAACGACAGAAAAAATGACCAAACAACATATTGTAAATTGATTCTTCTCATAAATTGATACTATTATGGGTACAAAAGTATCAGTTACAAGTTTTTATGTTCGTGACAAATGTTACATTGAAAAAATATTATTAATTCTTTTTTAATCTTTACTCGAATGTTGCCATAAAAAAAGTATCCAACAAGTTTTACCTCATTGAATACTTCGTAATAATTCACATAAATCATAGGTTGTTGTACTCGAAAATCTTTATATAAATTGATAATCTACGCCCGAAACTTGACTTAGCAAGTCTTGTGGTGCGTCCAAAATTTTGGCATCGTGCCTCAAAGTTGGGGTTATCGGTGAAAATTTTTGCAAATATTCTTTCATCATCGTGTGCAAAGTGAAGGATGTATTTGTACCTTCTTTTACACCTTTCATGCGGCAAAGCATATCTTCGGGGTCACCGTCACGTTCGCACGCACATATTGTATAACTTTTGGTTAAATCGAGCGGCTGACCAGCAATCGTTACTTTTTGTACCCGATGTCCGACTCTTTCAAAAGCTTTAAATTCAACTTGCATTCCTTTGAAACGTATTAACCAACCGCCAAAACGTTTGGAAGCATCTTGAGCAAATACATTTTGTAGCTCTTTTTCGAGCCAATCCATGATTTGTTGACCAGTGGCTTTGGCGGTTCGGATGGTAGAATCAACAGGAAGCATATCGTATAAATAGCCTTCGGTGATAG
>JBKBSS010000158.1:3119-7607 GCA_046291385.1 Emticicia sp.
CAATTCCCTTGCTATAAAGTGGCGACTGACGAAGTGGCACGAGTGGGTCGGTATAACCCAAAATGCCAATTTTTACACCCAAGCGATGCACAATTTGGTAAGGTTGAAAAATCAATTCTCCTTTCTTTCCATCGCCTAAATCGTGGTACATATTGGCACAAACTTTCGGAGCGAGTAAGCCGCCCATGAGTTTCTGCATATTTTTTTTGTAGTAAACTACTTCCCAGTTTCCTGGCAAATACATATCATAATTGAGGGCATTGAGCAAAGGCACAAATGCTTGTCCAGTAGTTTTTACCGAAAGCATACTGCCTTGAAACATATCGCCCGTGTCAATCGTGATGGTATTTTCGGGGTTTTCTTTCTTCAAAACATCCAATGCAGTTGCCAAATGAGCATAACCGCCAGTTTTACGGAAAGTTAATTGATTGTTTTCCCAAAAAAGCTCATCGTGAGCGTGAAGCTGACAATGCACATCAGTTGTTTGTAAAAACGTTATTGTTCCATTTTTAGCAGTTTCGTTGCTACTTTTTGCCGAAACTTCTGTTTTATTGTTGGCCATTAAAGCACTTGGAGTTGGAACGCCTGCTGCAGCAGTAGCCAAAAGTCCAGATTGTAAGAATTTTCGTCTTGATTGCATTTTCGATATTTTTTAAAATCCTGCTTTAATATATGACCAACCTTGTTCTTGTTTTTCGATAATTTCGACCAAACCCGCTGGCACAAATCCCGCCTTCGGGAAGATTTGTTCTTTGGTTAATTTTTGTTGTTTCAGAGAGTTTTCGCAAACAACAAACGACACCCCTTGTCCTATGAGATTGTTGATTTCTGGTTCAAATTGGCTTTTGCCTTTTAGCACCATTCCCAAACCTTTGTTATGAATGACGACTTCGATTTTGGCAGTTGGCCAAACCGACAACACATTTGAAAGTTGTTTGGTCAAGGCACGATAAGCAACCGTATCGGGCGTAGAAAGATGAAAAACTATTTGGTGTTCTTTGTTTTTCTTTTGTTTTTGGGCAAAAACTTCAGTGGATGCAATGATTAAAAATGCAAATAATAACAAATTGAGGACTTTCATTGATACAATATTTAAGGTTGATTATTTTGAATTTGAAGGCTTTTTGTGGGCTTCTTTCCACTCTTTGATTGGCTTATAAGGGCCGTATTTATGTTGTTGCTCAGAGAATGGGTCGGCATAAGGGCCAAAAGGATGGTCGAAAGGTTTGCCTGCAATGTTTGGCCAATCTTTGCTCAAGTCTTTGGCTGGGCGAGGTTGAGAGTTGACAAAAGCGGCAATGTCCCATGCTTCTTCGTCGGTGAGTTGTGGACGCTCGTAAGTTGCTCCGAGTGGCATATTGTATTTTACGTAACCCGCAAAATTGGAAATTCGATACAAACCAGCCCCGTGATTATAGCTATTTTTGCCCCAAAGTGGCGGATAAGTGTAACTTTTGCCGTTTTCGGCCAGCACACCTTCGCCGTTAGCTTGGTGGCACGATTGACATTTTTGTTCGTAAACTACTCGTCCTTTTTCGGGGTCAGTTGGACGTTTTAGGCCTTTTACTTTAAAAATTCCAGTTCCACGTGGCGTTGTTTTCTTAGGAACATCAGAGCCAATCCATTTGATATAAGCTAAAATCGCTTTCATTTCTCGACTACTCGAATCGAGAGCTTTACCATTCAAACTTCTCTCAAAACAATCATTGACACGCTTTACTTGGTTCTCGACTGCTCCCGAACGCTCTCGGAATTTTGGATAATTGGCTTCTACCGCAAAATAATTATTTCCCCACGGTTGAGTGCCAGCATTCAAATGGCAATTTTGGCAATTCATACCATTGGAAATATGAGCAATGCTGCCTTTTGGACCTAAATATTCGGAAGTATGAGCAATGAGTTCTTTGCCGTATTTAATTAATTTTTGTTCTTCTGGTTCGAGTTTCATGATTCTCCACTCGGCTGGGGCTGTCCAAACCTGCACAAAATTAGTGTCGATTTTTACGACTTCTTTTTTCTCAACAACTTCTTCGGAATCAGTAGATTTTGGCACACCGAAAAGGTGTACATAGACAAAACCGAGAATCAAAAATATAGTCAGTAGCAATAAGCCACTCAAGAAGCCTAAAATAGAAGTTAATTGTTTTGCTGCTTTGCTTGAATCTGATTTTGCCATAAGATAGCTTCGATAATTTACTACACAAAAATATGAGTAATATCATTGCCCTTATGTGATATTTGTCACAAACTTAGAAAAAATAGTATAAAACGAATATTTTATCCAATAATCCGTCCATCGGCCATTTCAATAATTCTATCTGAGGCTTTCGCAAAATCATTATCGTGTGTTACGGCAACTACGGTTTGGTTAAATTCTGTTGTTAATTGCTTAAAAATATCGAAAACGATACTGGTATTTTTAGTGTCGAGATTGCCCGTTGGTTCATCGTCCATGATTATTTTGGGGTCATTGATTAATGCCCTTGCAATGGCGACCCGCTGTTGCTGACCGCCCGATAATTTTGAGGCACTTTTAAGAGCTTGGTCTTTCAAACCCAACATTTCGAGGGGTTTGTAGGCTTTATGCTCAATTTCTTCACGAGAATATTCACCCAATTTTAAGGCTGGAATCATCACGTTTTTGAGGCAAGAAAATTCGGGCAGTAAATAATGAAACTGAAACACAAATCCGATTTTTTCGTTTCTGATTTCGGCAAGGCGTTCTTTGGTTTGTTGGGTAAGGTTTTCGCCGTCCAATTCCAAACTTCCTTCATAATCGGTGTCCATTGTGGAAAGTAAATACAACAAAGTTGATTTTCCGCTACCTGATTTTCCAATCATCGTTACGAATTCGCCTCTTTGAATATCAAAACTGATGTCGTTTAAAACCTTAAATTTTTCGGGTTCGTAAAAGTACTTGCCGATTCCTTTGGCACTTAATATGATATTTGAATGTGTCATTTTCTGAAAATTGAAATCGGGTCAAGTCCTGCTGCCTTGCGAGCGGGCAAATACCCTGCTAAAAATGTGACTACTAAGCCAAATACTACCCCAATACCAAAGTATTTTGGAAAAATCTGAATCGGAAAAAAGCCAATATCGCCCCCCACCCACATATTGCTCATCAGCTTGATAAGTATAACTGCCAGAACCAAACCAACCGCAATGCCGATAATGCCGATAACGATGGCTTCGGTTACGAAAACTCTGACAATATCTTTGCCCGAAAAACCCAATGCTTTCAAAATTGCAATGTCGTTGAGTTTTTCCATGATGGTCATATTCAGAATATTGTAAATGCCGAAAGCCGCCACGAGTATAATGGACATCGAAATTGCCATTGCCATCATTTTTCGCATTTTATTGGCCGCTGCCGCCGAAGCATTTGCCGTTTCCCAATCTTCAATGTCATAGCCCGTAAGGTGCTGATATTTAGGCAAATACGCCTTTGTTTGCTCGTAATTTTTGATATTTACATAAATATCGGTGATATATGACGGGCTTTGTTTTTGTAATTGTTGGGCAATGGGCAGGTTTACGTAAGCCAAGGTTTTATCAATATTGGCGTTGCCCGTTTGCAATAATGCCACAATTTTCATGAGTTTATTCACGCCCATTGCCGATGTAACGGTCAGATTATCATTCACTTTTAGGTTCAATTTATCGGCAATGCCAACGCCCACAATTACATCATTTTGATAGTCGGAAAGGTGAGAATAATGCCCATCAACAATATAAGATTGCAGATTAAACATGGCGTTTTGCTCTTCGATAACTACGCCCGAAATTCGCCCAGCCACTTCTGAATCTCCGTTTTTATAGAAAACATTACTGCTCACGCTCGGCGTAACGCCCACTACTTCGGGTTCGTTTTTGATGAGTTTCAAAAGCTGAATTGGATTGACGATTTTTTTGCTTTCAGAAGTGATTTTGGGGTTTGAAATCAAATTTATTTTATTAGAATCGGTCGAAACTACGAGCGATTTGCTAAGTGCATCGTTTTTGTAAATACGCAAATGAGGCGTTGATTTAAACAAACTTTCGACCGAGACACCTCAAAACCATTCATCAACGAATTCATAATATTTATTTTAATTATGGAAATTTCAAACTTACTTTAGCGTGAGTTTTTGATTACTTTACTCACGTGACAAATAATAATTTTATTGCCTCTAACTATCCAACCACGCCTTAAAATCATTTACTCGCTCTCTGCTCACTACGTTGGCTTCTGCTTTTAAAAAATTGGTAGCAATAGAAAGTCTGCCGTTGAAATAGGTACTTACTTTTTGAATAGCTTTTATGTGAAGGATTACTTTCCGATTGATACGAAAAAAGTCTTTGGGTTGCAGTAATTTTTCCAGTTGGTCAAGTGTATAATCTATGGCGTAGCGACTGCCTTTGTTGGTTATCAAAAACGATAAACTTTCTTCGGTTTCAAAATGATGAATTTCGTCGGTAGAAATGGTGTCGATGCTTTGTCCAATT
>JBKBSS010000015.1:0-19814 GCA_046291385.1 Emticicia sp.
GCAGTCCGATGTGTGGGATGGGGGTAGCTTCATCATCTGTGGTGGTGGAATGTCAGGGCTTTCGTTGGCTTATTACCTGCAAAAAAGCAAATTGGGTACTCAACCAATTTTTATTATTGAACCCCAAGAAAAAAATAAAAACGACCGTACTTGGGCATTTTGGGAAGCTAAAAAAGGTACTTTCGAGGATATTTTGTATAAAAAATGGAATGCAGTTAATTTCCGTGATACTTCAAATAAAATCCAAAAACTTGATATTGGCAATTATCAATACAAACTTCTTCGGGGAATAGATTTTTATAATTTTGTTACGGCTGAACTTCAAAAATCACCCAATATTACATTTATCAAAGATTCGGTATTAAGCATTGAAGATTCTGATGACTATGCTATTGTAGAAACGGCTTCTGGACAAACCTATAAAGCAGATTTTGTATTTGATAGTACATATAAGCTAAAACTTAATATTCCGAAAAACCATAATTTACTGCAACATTTCAAGGGTTTAGTGATTCGTTCGGAAGAAGCCGTCTTCGACCCTACCCTACCCGAAATGATGGATTTTGGCATCGAACAGTACAATGAGTGCCGTTTTATGTACGTTTTGCCTTTTGATGCACACACGGCAATCGTTGAATATACACTTTTTACTGAGAGATTATTGGAGGAAAAAGAATATGACGCTGAACTTAAAAAATACATTTCTGAGAAGCTACAAATAAGTGATTATGAAGTAATTGAAGATGAATTTGGTGTTATTCCGATGTCTGACGAAGCTACGAATGAGTTTCCGAGTAAACACGTTGTCAGAATCGGTACAGCGGGCGGTTACACAAATCCTGCTACTGGCTATACTTTTCAGAATACCCAAAAACGATTAAAGGCTCTCGTCGAGCAACTGGAAAAAACTGGTTCGCCCGTAATCAAAACACCTTGGTTTCAGAAACGTTTTTTCTTTTACGCCAGTGTTTTATTGAATGTTCTCGAACAAAAACGCCTACCTGCTGCCGAAGTTTTCGCTCGCTTGTACGAACGTAATCCAGCCTCGCAAATCTTTAAGTTTTTAGATGGCGAAACCAATCTTTGGGAAGAAATAAAAATCATGAATTCAACTCGAAAACCCAAATTTATTGCGGCCGTGATTGATGTTATTCGCAGAAAGCTTTAATACTTTTATTGTTTACTAAAAGTATTAAAAATATTATCTATCAACTTCACCCATCACGACATCAAGCGAGCCAATAACTGCCACTAAATCGGCAATCATACCTCCACGAGATAATTCTGGTAAAACCGATAAATTACTGAACGAACCCGCACGGGCTTTTACTCTAACGGGAATATCCGAACGGCCATCGGTACGGAAAAAGAAGCCTAATTCTCCTTTAGGATTTTCGGCTCGGCAATAAAAATCCATTTTTGGTGGACGAATTTTCTTAGGAACAAGTGCTTGTGGGTCGAAATCGGATGTTCGTTTGTGTTCTTTATTCAATTTTTCCAAACATTGCTCAATAATTTTCACCGATTCCCAACATTCTTGCACACGTACATTATTTCTATCCCAACAGTCGCCCACTTTTCCCATCTCCCCTTTTCCTACTGGAATATCAAAATCAATTTCACCATAAACCGAATAAGCATCAACTTTTCGTAAATCCCATTTTAGTCCCGAACCACGCAAGACTGGCCCCGTACAACCATAATTAATGGCCATTGGCAGAGGTAAAACGCCAACATTAGCAGTACGATTGATGAAGATATAATTATCAATAACGAGTTGTTGTAGTTCAATTAATTTTGGTTTCAAATAATCAACAAATTCTCGGCAACGCTCTTCAAAACCTACTGGCAAATCGTAGAATAATCCGCCGACCCACACATAATTATAGAGCATTCTGGCACCGCAAAGCCATTCGAGCATACGCATAATATGCTCACGGTCACGGAAAATCCAAAGAAATGGCGTTGCCGCCCCAATATCAAGTGCATAAGTACCGATAGCAATAAAGTGCGAAGCTAAACGGTTTAATTCTGAAACCAAAACTCTAATGTATTCAACTCTTTTGGGCAAATCTTTGTCGATTCCGAGCATTTTTTCAATGCCCATCACATACGCCAATTCCGAATTCATGGCCGCCACATAATCCATTCTGTCAACGTAAGGAATGATTTGATTGAATGGCAAACTTTCGGCGTGTTTCTCGAAACAACGGTGCAAATAGCCCAAATGAGATACCACATCAACGACAGTTTCGCCATCGGTAAGCACTTCCAAACGCAAAACTCCGTGCGTAGATGGGTGTTGAGGGCCAAGATTTAAAACCATTTCTTCCGAATACAAATCTTCGGGTTTGTACTTATTCGGTTCGGAAATAGTCAGATTTTCGGGGCGATATTTATATTGTACTTGTTGCAATTTCTTTTTCAGACATGAGAAGTTAGACAAAAGACAAGAGACAAAATTTAGAAAAACTCTTTTGTCTCATGTCTTTTGTCTTTTCTCTATTTTACATAAAAAATATTACTTACAGGGCGTTCGCCAGCGTGGTCGAACAATTTATTATCTGATGGATAATTCACAACGCCACTTTCGGGCTGACCTTTGATATACATTGTCGTTGAGCCGCCACCGTCAAAATTGATGGCATCTTTGCAGTTCAGTGCTTTTACCAACGCACTTAACTCCGCCAAAGTCATACCAAAAGACTCAGCCGAACGACCATCTACCGTAATCAACAACAATTTTTTATCATTTGTTACACAGGCACAGGTGCGAGGGTGACGATTATCGTTGAAAGCCGTTTTGGCCAATTCTTCTTGCAAACCATTATACATCAATAAAGGGCCAGTCAATAAAACATTTTCCTGCGTTAGATTTTTCTCCCAACCTGCTTTCTGCTCTCCTTTAACGATACTGACTTTATTATTTTCGATAATTACGCCCGAAATAGAATGAAAAGGTAGTCGAGCCACATTTGAAAGACGAGTTGTATCAACAATTTTACCGCCAATTTTCAGAAAATCAACAGCTCCGCCATTTTTCATGTCAAAAAATCCTGCATTTACAGCAGCAATTGCACCCAAATCGGCTGCGACTTTACTTGTTTTTTGTAACGAACGTTTGATTTTTGAGTCGGTTTTCATTGAATCAACAGCCGCAAAACCAAACTTTATTTTTTTATTATTGAGCGAAACCTCCAAAATATTAATGGATTGATTGGCATTAAAAAGCTCTTTTTGCTTAAAATGTATTCGTTTCCAATAAAACTTTTTCCCCAGCTTCGTAGTTTCCCAATTAGCATTTTTGATAATTGCGTCTTCATTTTGTGCAACGCAAAAGTGAGATAGAAGAATAAAAAAGAGAAGTTTTTTCATATAATAACTTAAAGTTTATCAAAAGTACAGATGCAAAATATTCTTCCCAAAGAATTTTACGAAAAACATGATACATTGACTTTATCGAAGCGACTTTTGGGCTGTACTCTCGTGCATGAAAGCCCCGAAGGACGAACAGCAGGAATTATTGTCGAAGCCGAAGGCTATCTGCAAGGCGACCCAGCTTGTCATGCTTATCGAAAAAAATCAGCTCGAAATGCCCCGATGTTTGAGAGTGCAGGAACGTGCTATGTTTATCTGATTTATGGAATGCACTATTGCGTAAATATTTCGGGCAATGCAAAAGATATTGGCGAAGCCGTGCTGATTAGAGCCTTAGAACCAACAGAAGGCATTGATTTAATGCAAAAACGCCGAAAAACCAATGATTTAAAGAATTTATGCAGTGGCCCAGCCAAATTGGTTCAAGCAATGGGCATTACGCTTGATTTTAATTTCTTAACGCTCGATTCTGACGAATTTCACTGCCTTGAATCAACAAATAATGACTTTTCAATTATTACGACAACCAGAATCGGTATTACACAAGGTGCAGATTTACCTTATCGGTTTTATATTGAAGGGAATAGGTTTGTAAGTAGAAAGTAAAAAGGTTTTCTAAGGAAGGCTTCGCAGCGAAGCCTTCCTTCATTTCTTACTACAACCGTTGCATTACCTGCTTCACCATTGCGTTTTTCCAAGTCAAGAAATCTCCTGCCAAAATATGCTCACGGGCTTGCCCAACCAACCATAAATAAAAGGTAAGATTATGCACACTGGCAATTTGTGCCGCCAAAATCTCATCGCATTTTACTAAATGACGTAGATATGCTTTTGAATAAAACGTACTCACATAACCGCCGAGTGTTTCATCAATTGGCGTAAAATCATCTTTCCATTTTTCGTTGCGGATATTGATAATGCCTTGCGTGGTAAATAACATTCCGTTTCGAGCATTTCGAGTTGGCATTACGCAGTCGAACATATCAATTCCGAGAGCAATTCCTTCCAAAATGTTTTCTGGTGTCCCCACTCCCATTAAGTAGCGAGGTTTGTCTTTTGGCAAAATATCATTGACATAATCAATGGTTTCATACATTTTTTCAGCGGGTTCGCCCACTGCCAAACCTCCGATTGCATTTCCTTCACGATTTTGTTCAGCAATAAACTCGGCCGACTGAATGCGTAAATCTTTGTAAGTACTTCCTTGCACAATCGGGAATAATGCTTGCGAATAGCCGTATTTTCCTTCGGTACTATCAAAACGGTCGATACAGCGAGTAAGCCAACGGTGCGTCATCTCCATTGATTTCTTGGCATATTCATAATCGCACGGATACGGGGCACATTCATCAAAAGCCATGATAATATCCGCTCCGATGATTCGCTGCGTATCCATGACATTTTCGGGCGTAAACAAATGTCTCGAACCATCAATGTGCGATTGAAACTTCACACCTTCTTCCGAAATCTTACGAATATCTTTCAGCGAAAACACCTGATAACCACCCGAATCGGTTAGAATTGGACCAGACCAACCATTAAATTTATGAAGTCCGCCCGCCCGTTCGAGAATATCCAAACCTGGACGAAGATATAAATGATAAGTATTTCCTAAGATAATTTGAGCTTTAATATCATTGACCAACTCACGTTGATGCACCGCCTTTACGGTAGCAGCCGTACCGACTGGCATAAAAATCGGCGTCAGAATTTCGCCGTGGTCAGTCGTAATTTTCCCTGCACGGGCCTTCGACTGTGCGTCTGTTTTGTGTAATTCGTATTTCATACAACAAATTTCAACCTTCATTTTGGCTAATACAAGTATTTATTCATTGATTTTTAGCAATAACTTTCTATTGGTTTCATTGAAGGTTTGTATATTTGCAGAAAGTTTCACCTAAATCGCATTTGCATGGTGTTTTGGCACTATTTACTACCGCTTATTTTTTTTACTGCTTTAATCATCCAACTCGTTTATATTCTGGGGATTTTCACTCGTTTGCTTTCGCACTACGACAATGAGCCAGATGACGAACCAAAAAAGAAACCAAGCGTTTCGATTGTTGTGGCAGCTTGGAATGAACTCGAGAATCTGAAGGAACTCCTTCCTCTACTTGAAGCACAAGAATATCCAAATTTTGAAGTCATTGTTTCAGACGACCGCTCAGTTGATGGTACGTATGATTATTTGCTTTTCAATGAAGGAGGCTACAAAAAAGTAAATTTCGTAAGAATTGAAAGCCTTCCTGCTCACTTTACTGCAAAAAAATACGCAGTGACGATGGGAATTAAGAAAGCTACCAAAGAAGTAATCTTACTGACTGATGCAGATTGCCGACCAAACAGTCCACATTGGATAGATTATATGGTTGCTCAACTGACACAGGGAAAAGATATTGTTTTGGGATTTTCGCCTTACGAATATGCTGACAGCAAGCTAAATTCTTTGATTCGTTACGAAACATTTCAGACGGCCTTGCAATATTTTTCGTATGCTTTGTCAAAAATGCCTTATATGGGTATTGGGAGAAATTTGATGTACCGCCGAGAATTATTTTGGGTAACCAATGGTTTTGCAAGCCATCATGGACTTTTGGGTGGCGATGATGATTTATTTGTAAATGAAGCATCAAACCAAGCAAACGTAGCGATTTGTATCGAGCCAAAAACTCACGTGATGTCTGTTCCAAAGAAAACTTGGAGCGAATGGATTACCCAAAAACGTCGCCACCTTTCGGTAGGTAAACGCTATAAATTACGTGATAAAATATCTTTGGGGCTTTTGGCAGCGAGTCATCTTATCTGTTGGTTTTGGTTTTTACCCGTATTTTTTATCAAACCCGATTGGTTTGAAGCACCCGAATGGTCACGTATTCCGACTTATTTATTAGATGATAATCATCTACAAGATTTTTATTTATACAACGATTGGATGCGTCTAATTACGTTTGTGTTTTTCTTGTGGTTAATTATTCGTTGGATTGTGCTGGCAAAAGCCAATAAAAAACTCAATAATACCGTTAGTTCGTGGAAAATACCGTATTATGATATGTTGTATGCAGGTTATTATTTAATTTTTGGTCTAATAACGTTGCTGTCAAATCCTAAAAAAATTAAATGGCGTTAAGCCCCATATTTTTATGTCAGACGTTTCCTTAATAACAAAATACTTTCCAAATCTTACAGAAAAACAATTACACCAATTCGGGCAATTGCAAGAACTTTATACTTTTTGGAATTCCCAAATCAATGTAGTTTCTCGACAAGATATTGAAAACCTTTACGAAAAACACGTCTTGCATTCGCTTGGCATTGCAAAAGTGATGAATTTTAAGTCTGGCACGGAAATTTTAGATGTTGGTACAGGCGGAGGTTTCCCTGGAATTCCATTAGCTATTTTATTTCCTGATTGTCAATTTCACTTAGTTGATTCTATCGGAAAGAAAATAAAGGTTGTCACAGAAGTCTCGCAAGCTCTTGGACTAATAAACTTAACAGCCCAACACGAGCGTGCCGAAAACGTAGCGAATGATTATGATTTTATTATCAGCCGTGCAGTGACTCGACTGAAGCCTTTTTATGATTGGATAAAAGATAAAGTTACAAAAAACCAATATAATGACCTCAAAAACGGAATTTTGTATCTAAAAGGTGGCGATTTAACCGAAGAATTAGAAGAGTTTGGTGGAAAATATGCACTATATAATTTATCCGATTATTTCACAGAAGAGTTTTTTGAAACCAAAAAAGTAGTGTACGTACCATTTTAATTTTGACTATTTAATATTTTACAGATATGAACGAAAGATTTTCAGCAAGTACTCTCAAAAACCCTCTATTGCCCGATGAGGTTGTTTTCGGTGAAAAAGGAGTTACATTTAAAGAAAGAAAAGTATTTCGCAGCACCGAAAACTTTGTTTTTTATAACGACATCGCAGGTGTAGAAATCGATTCGGGCATCTTTTTTTCAACCATCAGAATCAAGGCAAGAGCAAGAGAACAAGAAATTGTGATTCAGAATTTTGCAAAGGCCGATGCACGCAAAGTAAAAGAATTAATTCTTGAACGTGCAAAACATTGATTATCAAGAAACTAAAAAAAACTTTCAAAAAAAGTAAAAAATATTTCACTTAGGTATTGACAACAAAAAATAAAACCCTTACCTTTGCATTATGATTTCGGAATGAAGAAATGAAAGACGAAATAATAACCGATAATATGATTCCCGAATAGCTCAGTTGGTTAGAGCATCTGACTGTTAATCAGAGGGTCGCTGGTTCGAGCCCAGCTTCGGGAGCAAGTTAAAAGCCTTATAATCAATAGATTATGAGGCTTTTTTAATTTATAGCCTTTCCTTAAATTGGTAATATGCAATACACAATTGCATATGAGCGTAAAACAACATTTTCAAAAATTATATTTTAACAATAAAGCCTGACAATCTACAATATGATTATCAGGCTTTCTATATAGTAGATAAGCAATCTAAAACTTCAAAACATCAATGATTCGTCGAACTTCTGAAACATCCCATGCAGAAATTGATTTACTTCTGATTTGGTATGCAGATAAGACGCTGAATTTATTTGAGAGGAGGATATTAAAAAACGAAAGACTTATATTAGATTTGTTCAAATAATAATTTTGGCGGCAAAACTAATAGTCCACTTCAATGGCCCACAATGAAAACACACGAGTAAAAATCCCTGCTATTCTTCATCTTTGCAGGTTAGGATACCAATATATCTCATTATCGAACGCTAAAAGAGATGAAAATACCAACATCTTCACTGATATTTTTTCGGAAAGTATCGCCAGAATAAACCCTGAACTTGAAGACCAGGAAACAAAGCGAATGCTTGAAAAAATATCTTTAGTCTTAGACAACGAAGATTTAGGTGAAGAGTTTTATAAACTGCTTACCGCAACATCGGGCATAAAGTTAATCGACTTTAAGAATTTCGATAACAATGCTTTTCATGTGGTTACTGAACTAACCTGCAAGAATGGTGAAGATGAATTTCGCCCCGATATTACGCTACTTATCAATGGAATGCCACTGGCTTTCATCGAAGTAAAAAAGCCGAATAACAAAGAGGGTATTCTGGACGAAAAAAACAGAATCAACGAAAGATTTAAGAATAAAAAGTTTAGAAAATTTATCAATATCTCTCAACTATTGATGTTTTCAAACAATATGGAGTATGATTCGGAGTCTATCGTGCCGATTCAAGGGGCTTTTTATGCCACAACTTCATTTAAAGATACAATCTTCAATTGCTTTAGAGAAGAACAGACTTTAGACCTTTCAACGCTATTAAAACCAGAAGATGATGCCATTGAAAACTTTGTGTTGAAAGACAATAACTTGGTTATAATCAAGCATTCGCCCGAATTTGCTATCAATAAAGAAGTAAACACGCCCACAAACCGAACAATTACCTCGTTGTTTTCAAAAGAAAGGCTCAGGTTTCTACTCAAATTTGGTGTTGCATACGTGCGTGAAGAAAAAGGACTCGAAAAACACATCATGCGTTATCCGCAGGTTTTTGCAACCAAAGCCATCGAAACTGAGTTAGAAAAAGGTATCAGAAAAGGTATTGTTTGGCACACGCAAGGCAGTGGAAAAACTGCTCTTGCTTTCTATAATACGCACTTCCTGACTGATTATTACCAACAGAAAGGAATTGTGCCTAAGTTTTACTTTATCGTTGATAGGCTCGATTTATTGACCCAAGCTACTAAAGAATTTAAGATGAGGGGATTAGATGTGCATACGGTCAACTCAAAAGAAGAACTTATTGCTGATTTTAAAACTCAAACTGCTTTTCACAACAAAAGTGGGCAACGAGAAATTACGGTAGTAAACATTCAGAAGTTCAAAGAAGAAACCACCATCCTAAAAACCACTGACTATAATATCAATATTCAGCGTATATATTTTTTGGACGAAGTACATCGAAGCTATAATCCAACTGGTAGTTTTTTGGCAAATTTGACTAATTCTGATAAAAACGCTATTCTTATCGGACTCACAGGAACTCCACTAATTGCCGACGACCGTAGTTCAAAGGCTACTTTTGGCAATTACTTTCATAAATACTATTACAATGCCTCAATAGCCGACGGCTACACCTTGAAGCTGATTCGTGAAGACATCGAAACAACTTATAAAGTGCAGTTAGTGCAGGCTATGAAAGAGATTGAGATACTGAAGGGAAAAGTCAATAAAAAATACATTTATGCCCATGAGCGATTCGTTGAGCCAATGCTCGACTATATTATTCACGACTTTACGGAAAGTAGAATAAAATTTGGCGATAAAACCATCGGTGCTATGGTAGTCTGCGATAGCTCGGAGCAAGCCAAAATGCTGTATCAACTATTCAGCGAAAAAATCATCATTCCGCAAACCATTTCTTTTCATCAACAAATCGCCATGGCAGCCGAGCCTTTCACGGCCTATAAAAACGTTGCTCCCTTGTCGGCTGCGTTGATTTTGCACGATGCTGGCACAAAAGACGACCGAAAACAACAAGTTGAAGACTTCAAAAATGGCAAGATTGATATACTGTTTGTTTATAATATGTTGCTCACTGGTTTCGATGCCAAACGACTGAAAAAACTCTATTTAGGACGGGTTGTCAGAGACCACAACTTATTACAAACGCTTACACGGGTGAACCGCCCGTACAAAAACTTTCAGTATGGATACGTGGTAGATTTTGCCGACATCAGTCAAGAATTTGATGCTACCAATCGTGCTTATTTCGATGAATTGCAGCAGGAATTAGGCGATGAAATGGAAACCTATTCCAATCTATTCAAGTCGAAAGAAGAAATTGATGCCGAAATAAAGGAAATCAAAGAGCAACTCTTTCATTTTGACTTGAAAAATGCTGAAAATTTCTCCCGACAAATCACCGAAATTGAAGACCGCAAGCAAGTACTCGAAATCAAGAAAGCACTCGGCACACTACGTGAATTATACAATGTAATTAGGCATCTGGGGCATTTTGACCTTTTAGAGAAGACTGATTTTCACAAATTCAATGATTTGTATAAAGAGGCTTCTAACCGTCTGCAATTATTGAATGATAGAGATTCGGTCATGAATAGCCCCGAAACTACAAATTTACTGAATGTTGCCCTCGAAAACGTGCTTTTCATGTTTAGGAAACGCTCAGAGAGTGAATTGGTTTTAGCCGACCAACTGAAAGAAACTTTACGCAAAACCCGTGAAGCTCTCAGCAATAATTTCGACCAACGAGACCCCGAATTTACATCGCTTTACGAAGAATTGAAGCGTTTGTTTAGCAAGAAAAACCTCGATGAAGTGTCGCAAGAGGAAATGAAAGCCAATATAGGAGCTTTGCGATTGATTTATAACAAGGCAACTGAAATTAACCGAAAAAATAATTTATTGAAGGCAAAGTACGAAAACGATGTAAAATTTGCTCGTGTACATAAACGATTGGTTGAGCGAGGAAATGTCAGTCAGCGAGAAAGTGAAATACACGAAATTCTGACCGATATAAAGCAGCAAGCCGATGATAAAATATTAATCAATCAGCGATTACTCAATAACGAACCTTACTTTGAGCAAAATATGTTGCAAATGGTAATCAAAGGTTTTCAGAAAACAAGTGTTAAATTAGCACCTGATTCTGCCAAGTATA
Organism: Emticicia sp.; assembly: GCA_046291385.1. GTDB lineage: Bacteria > Bacteroidota > Bacteroidia > Cytophagales > Spirosomataceae > Emticicia. The sequence continues at coordinate 11,058 of JBKBSS010000015.1, forward strand.
TCAATACTTGTGTAGTAAAAGAATATTTAAACGAATTTCACGGAATAACTAAATGGTAGTACAAGATTTTACAGCAAAGACCAAAGAATTAATTGATAACCTCAAAAGTGTTTGTACCTCTTACGGACTGGGTAATGATGGAAACGAATTTAAAATCATTACGCAGGTTTTTCTTTACAAATTTATGAACGATAAGTTTGGCTACGAAATAAAGCAGATTGAGCCAAGCTTAAAAACTGACGAAAACGATGAAAATGCTGAGAAATGGGAAGAAAAAATCAGAGCGTACTCCGACGAAGACTACGAAATGTTGCTGCTGCAACTAAGCCCCGATAGTGCCAAACTGAAACGTGAGCATTTCTTGACTTATTTGTTTGAAAAACAAAACGACGAAGAATTTGCCAAAACCTTTGATGATACCCTTCGTGATATTGCTATTTTCAATAACGAGATTTTCTCGGTAAAGACTGGTACTGGCTCAAAAATTACACTTTTTGATGAACTCAGTCAGTTTATTTCTGATAGCTCGCAGCGTGACAATTTCTGCAAAGCCATTGTCAATCAGTTGGTTAATTTTAGTTTTGAAAAGATTTTTGACCAAAAATTCGACTTTTTCTCTACTATTTTCGAGTATCTCATCAAAGATTATAACAAAGACGGTGGCGGAAAATATGCCGAATATTACACGCCCCATGCCGTAGCCAAAATCATGGCGGCTTGTTTGGTTGATGCTCCAGTGCAGAACGTAACCTGCAACGACCCTTCGGCTGGCTCTGGCACGCTCCTGATGAATTTAGCTCATGCCATTGGCGAAGACCGCTGTACGATTTACTCACAAGATATTTCGCAGAAATCGTCGTCGATGCTGCGGCTCAACTTGATTCTTAATAACCTCGTTCACTCGATACCCAATATTATTCAGGGGAATACGATTCTTTCGCCCTACCACAAAGAGGGCGACGACCTAATGAAGTTTGACTATATCGTATCAAACCCACCGTTTAAGCTCGACTTTAGCGAATACCACGCCGACCTACTGGCTGGCAAAAACAGCGAACGCTTCTTTGCGGGTGTTGCCAATATTCCGAACAAGGATAAAGACAAAATGGCCATTTATCCGCTCTTTATTCAGCACATTATGTACTCGCTTACGAGCAAAGGCAAAGCGGCAATTGTAGTACCTACGGGCTTTATTACTGCCCAAAGTGGCATTGAGCGTAAGATTCGGGAACGACTCGTTGAGCAGAAAATGCTACGTGGTGTGGTGAGTATGCCCAGCAATATTTTTGCTACCACTGGCACAAACGTTTCGATATTGTTTCTTGACCGTGCCAATACCAAAGGCGATATTGTGCTGATGGATGCCTCGAAGCTCGGAAAAGTAGTAAAAGAAGGCAAAAACCAAAAAACGCTCCTCTCGGACGAAGAGGAGCAACAAATCATTGATACTTTCAACCGCCACGAAGCCATTGAAGATTTTTCGGTGGTGTTGAGCTACGAACAAATTGCCGAAAAGAATTATTCGTTTAGTGCAGGGCAGTATTTTGATGTAAAAATCGAATATACTGATATTACGCCCCAAGAATTCAGTACAAAAATGGATGGTTATAAACTGAATTTAGATAATATGTTTGCTGAATCGAAATCTTTGGAAGACCAAATTAAGCAACAATTGATGAATTTAAAGTATCTTTCGTGAGTTTAAATCTGAAAAAATATGAAGTTAAGCGAAAAAACAATTGATTATTTGGAAGAACATCTGCCAGAACTCATGGCAACCGCCACCAAGCAAGCCTATTGGCAAACGTTGGCATCGGGGCAGAGTGTACTTGTTGCCGAAATGGGAAAACTAATGAGGGTTTTTCCTGATGGTACAAAAGAGTTTGTCAAAGATATTAATAAACCTCAATCGGCGAAGATTGGCGAAAAAATTAGGTTATGATTGATAAATTATATCAGCCACGATTGAGAATGTTTGCTGGCCCCAATGGTTCAGGCAAAAGCACCATGAAATCAGTGCTAAAACCCGAACTCTTGGGAGCATATATTAATCCTGACGAAATAGAAGCGACAATAAAAAAAGATGATTTTTTGTATTTAGACACCTACGGTGTGAGCTGTACGTTGGCTGAACTAAAAGCTTTTTTTGAGCAATCTACCCTACTCAAAAAGGCAGAATTAGATGATTTTATATATGATTTGAAGCTCTACGAAAATCGAATTGATTTTCATGATGTGGGCATAAACTCTTATTGGGCATCGGTAACTGCTGATTTTGTGCGTTTTCTTCTACTCAGACAGCATCAATCGTTTACTTTCGAGACCGTAATGTCGTCGCCTGATAAAATCCAGTTGTTGCAAAAAGCCCAAGAACTTGGCTACAAAACTTATCTTTATTATGTGGCTACCGAAGACCCCAACATTAATATCGAACGGGTAGCGAATCGGGTGGCAAAAGGTGGGCATGATGTACCGCACGACAAAATCATTAGCCGCTATCATCGTTCGTTGGATTTGCTGTTATCGGCCATAAAAGCAACCAACCGTGCTTATTTGTTTGATAATTCGGCCGAAAACCAAGTTTGTATTGCCGAAATTACTAATGGCTCAGAGCTTTTAATGCGGTCGGATACGAAACCTGCGTGGTTTCAACAGTATATTTTAGATAAATTATAAACACCACAACCCAGTTTGAAAATAATTTAAAAAATAATGAGTAAATATAAAAAAATCGGTGACATTGTAAATTTTAAAAGAGGCTATGATTTACCCTCATATAATCGAAAAGATGGTAAGTATCCAATTTTAAGCTCATCAGGAATTTCAGGCTATCATAATGAATATAAAGCAGAAGGTGAAGGTTTAGTGACTGGTCGATATGGCACTATTGGCGAAATGTACTACGTAAATGGCAAATATTGGCCACATAACACTGCCTTATACGTAACTGACTTTAAAGGAAATTATCCAAAGTATGTTTATTTTCTGATGAAAAGTTTAGGTAGTTTAAAAACCTCAGATAAAAGTACAGTTCCTGGAATTAATAGAAATGATTTACATGAAATAAAAATACCTTTTGTAGAAAGAAAATATCAAGAACCTATTGCAGATGTACTTTTTACTATTGAACAAAAAATAGCCCTCAACAACCGCATCAATGCCGAGCTGGAAGCAATGGCAAAAACGCTCTATGATTATTGGTTTGTACAGTTTGATTTTCCGAATGAAGAAAACAAACCCTACAAAACTTCGGGCGGTGCAATGGTTTGGAATGAAGACTTGAAAAGAGAAATACCTGAAGGTTGGGAGGTGGTTTTAATGGCTGATTGGATAGCAAAAGATAAAAGTGGAGATTGGGGAAAAGATGAACAAGGGGGTAATTATACCGAAAAAGTATCTTGTATTCGTGGAGCAGATATAAATGGGTTAAATGGTAATGGCGATTTAAAACCACCTACGAGATATATTCTTGAAAAAAATGCTCATAAAATACTTAATTCTCACGATTTAATCATTGAAATTTCAGGTGGAAGTCCAACTCAATCAACAGCAAGATTAGCTTACATTACAGATGCTACGCTAAAACGTTTTGAAAACCCGTTGATATGCTCAAATTTTTGTAAGGCAATTACTTTAAAAGATGAGAAACTGCTTTATAATTTTGTCTATTATTGGAATAGCTTATATGATGGTGGCATTTTCTTTGGATATGAGGGGAAAACAAGTGGAATTAAAAACTTCTTATTTGATTCTTTTGTAAGCTCTTATTCTACTGTTATTCCTGAATCTTCAATTGTGGAGAAATTTTACAATTTTATGGAAGATGTGCAGACAAAACGTCAAACAGCCTTAGCTGAAAACCAACAACTTTCCAGCTTACGAGATTGGTTATTGCCAATGCTGATGAATGGTCAAGTGGTGGTGGAGTAGGAAATTTTAAAGAATATAAAACGCTGTATTTTTCTTGAAATTTGAATCAATAAATCGCTAAACTTGAACGAACTAATCACATATTTCAATCAATACAATCATCTTTCCGATGAAGCCATCAAGGCTATTGCTGATATTTCACGGCCTGTAAAAATCAAGAAAAACCAAGATTTACAATCAATCGGGCATACTTGCCGCACGATTTATTTCATAAAAAAAGGCGTGGCTCGCATTTATTATTATAAAGAAGAAATTGAAATAACCGAAAGTTTTGCTTTTGAAAATGCCATTATTGCCCGAGTTGAAAGTTTATTTACAGGAAAACCTTCACGAAAAGCCATTCAAATGATTGAAGATTCCGAATTGGTTGGCATCAATTCTCCAAAACTATTCGAGCTTTACGATAAATTTCCCGAAATAGAGCGTTTGTTCAGAAAAATCTTTGAAACTGCGTATGTCGATACCGTCAATCGAGTAGAAAGTATTCAGTTTCATTCTGCTGAAGAACGCTACAATGCTTTGTTGAAAGAAAGTCCAAACGTACTGCAAAGAGTTCCGCTCAAATATATTGCTTCCTTTTTGGGTATTACGCAAGTGAGCCTTAGCCGAATCAGAGGTATCCGTTGATTATTTATCTTATGATAAATTTTACTAAAAATGACCGACCTAATTTTGCATAAAACTTATGTAAAATGGCAAAAAGTCAGTTTGGTAAAAATCCAGAAATCAATCTGGGACTCCGAGAAAACTGGCAACAGTTTGGTTTATTGGTCATTATCAATGCTTTTGTGGGCGGAATGGTCGGTCTGGAGCGTTCGATTATTCCACAATTGGCCGAAACCGAATTTGGCTTATCTTCCAAATCGTCTATTCTTTCTTTTATCGTTGCTTTTGGTATCACAAAAGCAATAGCCAATTATTTTACGGGAAGACACGCCAACAAAATCGGACGAAAAAACTTGTTGATTATTGGTTGGATTTTGGCTTTACCGATTCCGATTATCATTATTTATGCCGATGCTTGGTCATGGATAATTGCGGCAAATATGCTTTTGGGCCTAAGTCAAGGCCTAACTTGGAGCAGCACAGTTGTAATGAAAATGGATTTAGTTGGCGAAAAACAGCGAGGCTTGGCAATGGGAATTAATGAATTTGCGGGTTATCTGGCGGTAGGAGTCGTGGCATTTCTGACGAGCGTCATTGCCGAAAAATACGGTGTTCGCCCCTACCCTTTTTATATCGGAATCGCTATTTCTGTTGCAGGGCTTTTGTTAAGCATTATTTGGGTGAAAGATACTCGAAAGTTTGTTTTTCAAGAAGCAAAAAATACTACAATAATCAATACTAAAAACGTATTTTGGGCAACTACGATTAAAGACAAAACACTAAGCTCGGTAACTCAAGCAGGGCTTGTCAATAACTTAAACGATGGCATGATTTGGGGACTTTTGCCAATTTTATTAGTACAATTAAAACTTAATAATCAAAATATTGGCGTCGTTACCGCTATTTATCCAAGCGTTTGGGGCATCGGGCAGTTATTTACGGGCAAATTATCAGATATTTATTCTAAAAAGAAAATGCTTTTTTGGGGAATGTTTTTGCAGGGAATCGCCATTATTTTACTAATTTTTGTGAAAGAATTTCATCTTTTAGCACTTTTATCGGCTTCACTTGGCATTGGTACGGCTTTGGTTTATCCTACATTTTTATCGACCATTGCCCAAGTTACAAACCCCGCCCAACGTGCCGAAAGTATCGGAACATTTCGGCTTTGGCGAGATTTAGGCTATGCTTTTGGTGCTATTGTCTCGGGAATTACTGCCGATATTTTCGGACTTCCATCTGCCATTGCTTTTATTGGAATTATCACTATTTTTTCGGCTATCATCATCCAAATTCGAATGGATAAAAGTATTTAATAAAAGTACTTTTTACTTAAAATATCAAACTTTTTACTTATTTTTCAATAAAAACCAACGCTAATGAGCAATATCATATAATTTTATTGTTGCCTTAATTATACATAGCCTTACACTTATTTAATCTGCTCGAAAATGAAATTAGACCTTAGTTTTTTACATAATAAATTCGGAATCATCTTTGAAGTTGGCCTTTTGAAAGAAATCATTGAGTTTGGCACTTATATGGAAGTTGAAGAAGGTTTTGTTTTGATGCGTCCAGGTGGTTTTATTCGTTCGGTACCAATAATTTTGAATGGTTCGGTAAAAATCGTGCGTTCGGATGCCGAAGGCCGCGAAGCTTTGCTTTATTATTTAGGAGAAAAAGATTCGTGTGCGATGTCGCTTACTTGTTGTTTGAATAGCCGCAAAAGCGAAATTACGGCCACAACCGACTCACCGACGCAATTGATTCAAGTGCCTGTGCAAAAAATCGAAGAATGGATGACCAAATATCCTTCTTGGAAAGAATACGTTTTTATGACTTACCAAAAACGCTTCGATGATTTACTGGCCGCCATTGACCAAATTGCATTTTTTAAACTCGACGAACGTCTGATTGCTCTGCTAAAGAAAAAATCGGCTCAATGTGGTTGTACGATTTTCAACGTAACGCACGAAGAATTGGGCAACGAATTGGCCACTTCACGAGAAGTTATCTCTCGATTACTCAAGCAACTCGAACGCCTTGACAGAGTAAAACTTTCCCGAAATAAAATCGAATTACTGGATACTGCCTTGAAATAAAACTCAAGGCTTTTTTTATACTCAAAAATAAACTGATAAAAATCATAATATTTTATAGCTGTGTAACAATTATCACGGAATACCGCCCTCGCTCCCGATACTTTTGTAGTGTTATTTACGCAAACACTATAAAAGAAAATGAATTCAACAGAAATAGTAGGCTTTGGTGCCTCAATATTAATCGGCGTTAGTCTGGGCTTGATTGGCGGCGGTGGTAGTATTCTGACTTTACCCGTAATGGTTTATTTACTGCACATCAGCCCAGTTACTTCTACGGCTTATTCTTTATTTGTGGTTGGCACAACCTCATTGGTGGGTTCGGCGAGTTTCATGCAAAAGAAATTGGTCAACTACCGAGCGGCACTTGTTTTTGCCATTCCATCTTTCACAACTGTTTTTCTTACTCGCAAATACTTAGTTCCAGCTATTCCTGACCCTTTATTTAACATTTCGGGTTTTGAACTTTCAAAAAATGTGGGCATCATGGTATTTTTTGCCCTCATTATGTTGGCGGCTTCTTATTCGATGATAAAAAGCAAAAAAGAGGAGAAAGAGGAAGATACTGGCGAACTGAAATTTAACTATCCGATGATTGCCCTCGAAGGTGCTTTAGTCGGAATGCTCACAGGAATCGTGGGTGCTGGTGGCGGATTTTTGATTATTCCTGCTTTGGTACTTTTCGCTCGTTTGCCAATGAAAATGGCAGTCGGAACTTCATTATTAATTATTGCCGCCAAATCTCTCATCGGATTTCTCGGCGATTTATCAAATCTCACAGTCGATTGGGCTTTCTTGTTGCCTTTCACAGCACTTTCTGTTGTCGGAATTTTCTTAGGAACGTACCTTTCTAAATTTATTCCAGGCGAAAAACTCAAAAAAGCCTTCGGTTGGTTTGTATTGGTCATGGGAATTTACATCATCACAAAAGAAGTTTTCTTTAAATCGTAAAATATCTTAGTCACTCCGTGGCACGCTGTGCGTGACACGGATATTAGAAAAACAGTAAAAAAAATCGTGGCTTTGTAATAAATGTCACAATAAAAGTTTTTCAAACAATCTAATTTTGAATCAAATCTAAAGCTTAATAAAACTATGTTTTTTCAACACGTATATGACAAATCTTTAGCTCAAGCGAGCTACTTTATAGGATGCCAAAAGGCAGGAATCGCAATCGTAATTGACCCAAAAAGAGATATTGATACTTATCTCGAAATTGCCAAGCAAAATAACATGAAAATTACGCACGTAACCGAGACCCATATTCACGCAGATTTTCTTTCGGGTGCGAGAGAATTGGCGGCCGTAACTGGTGCAACAATGTATCTTTCTGACGAAGGAGGCGAAGGTTGGGAATATGAATTTGAACACGTTGGCTTAAAAAATGGTAGCGTAATTACGGTAGGAAATCTTACTTTGGAAGTTTTGCACACACCAGGTCACACGCCCGAAAGTATCAGCTTTTTATTGACTGATAAACCAGCGAGTTTAGAACCTGTGATGTTGTTTACAGGTGATTTCGTTTTCGTTGGAGACATCGGTCGCCCCGATTTATTAGAAAAAGCAGCAGGTTTTGCGGGAACAAAAGAAGCAGGTGCTTTAGAAATGTATAAATCGGTGCAGCGTTTCAATGCTTTGCCTGATTATTTGCAAGTTTGGCCAGGACACGGAGCTGGTTCAGCTTGCGGAAAAGCCTTAGGTGCAGTTCCAAGTTCAACGGTAGGTTATGAAAAAATCAGAAACTGGGCATTCCAGTACGAAGACGATGAAAATGGTTTTGTGCAATATCTTTTGGCCGACCAACCAGAGCCACCAAAATATTTTGCAATGATGAAGCACTTAAACAAGGTGAATCGTCCGTTATTGACCGAAGTTCCAACGCAAAAGAAACTTTCAGGTGAAGAAGTAAAAACAGCAATGGCAAAAGGTATAAAGTTAGTTGACGCTCGTAATAAAGTTGATTTTGCGGCAGGATATGTGCCAGAAAGCATCAATATTCAAGGAAATAACGCTTTTGCGACTTGGATGGGCTGGTTCTTGAATTACGAAGAACAATTTATGTTGGTGGCAACCGATGCTCAAATCGAAGACCTTACTCGTAAATTAATGCGTATTGGTCTGG
>JBKBSS010000159.1:0-7566 GCA_046291385.1 Emticicia sp.
GCGGTAAAGTAAACCAGTACTTTTCCTTGCTTAAAAGCGGGCATATTATAGCTGATAGTTTCTTGGGCTTCGGGTGCTACTTCTTTGATGCAGCTACGAATTTGGTTCAGGATTTCGCCGACTTCTTCGCTATAATCAGCAATATATTGGTCGATATTTTGGTAAGTTTTCTTTTCCATCTTTTAGTTTCGTTTATACAAATTTACAGTAAATATGAGAGTTTACGATTATGTAAAAACGACTATTTGAGGGGGTGTTTGCGACAGAATTCTTTATAGAAGTATAGACTATGCGAATAAGGGATTAAAAAGACGCTGAAAGCGTTAAACTCGAATAGTACCGATTGAAAATCGGGGTAAAATATGGTAAAAAACTAACCCTAAATGGGTTCAACCCCTTCAGGGTTGTATTATTTTATCTTCGATTGCATCGAGGGCTACTCAAACGATTCGCCGTTTTCAGTGATTTTAACCCCTTATTTGCATAGACTATCAAAATATTAATATCAAAACTTTAAATCACATGAGCAATAACTACCCAAATCAAGAACTAAACATCTTTTGTTAAGTGTAATAGCAGTTTCATATTGAAGGGCGGTTTTTGTCTTAGGTTAGTTTTACTATTTTTGGAACTTTAGTAGTCTAAACTATATGCTAAAAATTAGATAAAGTTTAGACTATTGCTTCTTTGAATGAAAACTATTTATTCCATGAACTGGGCTTGCCATTCAAAAACAAGGGTTTCTCCTTTATTGGTCGTAAAATAAAGGTCATTTTGTTTAGCATTATTCTTGTTTGCTTTGAGTGCAAGTGTCATGCCTTCCGATAGACCTTGAGTAAAAGTGTTTTCAATATTCATAAGAGATTGATTACTGCAAGCCATTTTGGTACTGCTCACATTTGACTTTATAATACCAGCCTTCAATTCAGCAGTTGCACTCAGTTTATTACAAAAACTTGCCATTAGCTTATTTTGATTACTCCAACTAAGATACCCCTTTATCGTAGAGTCTGTGATGGTCTTGCCATTATAGCTGATTAACTCGTAGGCACTCCCCATCAAAATAGTGGTAGGATTTGTACTGTTTTGGAGTTGGTCTTCTGCTGAAGATAGAGCAACAGGAGTTTTTTCGCATGAACTACAAGATACGAAAAGGACTCCAATTGTGAGGATTGCAAACATTTTTTTCATTTTGGTTTTGTTTTGGTTGTGAATTAAGAAATTTTAACGGTGAATTCGAATTCCTTAATAAGGATATACTTTTAATAAATAAGGTTGGAATCTCTCCAAAAAAAATATTAGATTGTTGTACGTGCAAAAAATTTGCCCTGTCTGACATAAATTTAATCTTACAAAATACCTACAAAATTTCTTTCTCTTAATTGAATTTCTTCTTTGACTTTTTTTATTAATAAACGAAGAAATGTTGCTGGGAAGACCGAAAATACCATTACAGTGCCGTAAATTCATATTTAACCCATTTTTTTGTGAAGTATTTCGTACTTTTGTGCTTTCAAATAAAAACATAAAGTACGAAATATCGTATGAGAAAGAAAATTGAAATTCTGTCACCAGCCAAAAACCTGATTCAAGGTATGGCCGCCATCAATGCGGGTGCAGATGCAGTATATATTGGGGCTCCGCAGTTTGGGGCAAGAACCAACGCCACCAATTCGGTGGAAGATATTGCCGAAATGGTGCGTTATGCTCACTTATTCAAGGCACAAGTTTTTGTGGTAATCAATACAATTTTATACGATGATGAACTGAATCAATGCAAAAAACTGATTCACGAATTATACGATATTGGCGTTGATGCCCTCATTGTGCAAGACATGGCCATCATGGAAATGGATCTGCCGCCAATCGTGATTCATGCCAGTACGCAAGCCAACAACCGTGACCCAAAACACGTCAAGTTTTTGGCCGATGCGGGCATGAAACGTGCCGTTTTGGCCAGAGAATTGAACCTCGACCAAGTGCGAGAAATCAGTGAAGCTACCGATATTGAACTCGAATTCTTTGTTTCGGGTGCGTTGTGCGTGTCGTTTAGCGGAAATTGTTACATGAGTATTGCGGGCGGCGAACGCAGTGCCAATCGTGGTTCGTGTGCCCAAAACTGCCGTCTGCCTTATAATTTGACTGATGGAACGGGCAAAATGCTCATCGCTAACAGCCATTTACTTTCAATCAAAGATTTAGATTTGAGCGACCAATTGCCCAATCTGATTGAAGCGGGCGTGTGTTCGTTCAAAATCGAAGGGCGTTTGAAAGATATTGTTTATGTGAAAAATAATACCTCATTTCTGAGAAAAAAATTAGATAATTTCTTGGAAAGCAATGCCGATAAATACCAAAAAGCGTCGTCGGGTAGAACTTTCTATAATTTTGAGCCAGAAATGGACAGAAGTTTTAATCGAGGTTATACCGATTATTTTGTAAACAAACGCAAAGAAAAAATCGGTAATTGGGACAGTCCGAAATCGCAAGGACAATTGATTGGAAGTGTGCTGGAAGTAAAAGCCAATGGCTACGTAATCGAAAATTACGAAAAGCTCAACAATGGCGACGGACTTTATTTCATCAATGCCAATGGCGAAGCCGATGGAGCAAATGTCAATATTATTATCAATAATCTCGTCATACCGAATACTTTTAAACCGTTGCCAGTCGGAACTGTCATTTACCGAAATTCAGATGCTGAATTCAATAAAATGGTTGAAAAAGAAAACAGTGCGGTCAGAAAAATTGGTGTGAAACTATATTTTACTGAAACTGCCGACGGTTTTCAACTAAAAGCCATTGATGAAGACGGACACCAAAATACGGTAAATATTCAGACCGAAAAAGTATTGGCAAATTCTGCCGAATCGGTGATTCCGAATATCAAGAAAAACTTGGCCAAAACAGGCAATACGCCATTTATCGTTGATGATATTGAAGTAGAATTTTCAGGAAATTGGTTTTTGCCAATCTCGAAAGTAAACGAAATTAGAAGAGAAGTTTTAGAACAACTCATTGATATTCGTGTGAAAGAATATCACCGAGAAACTTTCCAAATCACAAAAACTGACCATCCGTATCCTGTGCAGAAACTTGATTTTATGTACAATGTATCGAATAAATTGGCGAGAGCTTTTTATAAAAGACACGGTGTAACGGAAATAGAAAAAGCATTTGAGCTACAATGGGACCCAGGAAAAGCACGAGTAATGACCACCAAATATTGCGTAAAATATGAATTGGGCAAATGTGCAAGATTCCAGCGTGATACGATGGGCGAGAAATTGGTTGAGCCATTAACTCTCAAACACGGCGAAAACGAATACAAATTGAAGTTTAATTGCAAGCCTTGCGAAATGGAAATTTGGGAAAAAGATGCCGAATTGGAGTATGAAGACGAAGACGAGCAACTGGGCTGGACAGTGCAGAAATAGAAAGGAAGGCTTCGCTCTAAGCGAAGCCTTCCTTTGTGTTGTTTATAATAGAAAATCCGTACGTGTAACACTACCGTACGGATTTTTGGTTTTTAAGTAATTTTACTTTTTTATGATTATTGTGTAGGCCAATGTTTAATTATTGACAGGTTTTTCGGTAAAAGCTGTGAGCGTTTTGCCATCGTAGCGGTAAAGACCAACTTCACGAGTGCCTATCCAGATATTGTTATCTTTATCCACAAAAAGGCTTTCAATGGCACTATTACTCATTTTTTCAGTCGAAAATGCCTTGAATATTTTGCCATCGTAGATACTTATACAGCCTTCTTTTATTCCTTTGGCATCTTTACTTATGCTTCCTATCCAAATATTTCCTTCTTTATCGGCTACCATTGCCCTGATGATATTATCGCAAAAACCATCTTTATCTGTGAAGTTTGTAATCGTTTTACTATCATATTTAGTTACGCCATAGCGGCACGAATGACTAAACCATAGGTTGCCTTTTTTATCTTCCACAACCATGTTTGCCGAGCTGTACATACTTTTTTGTTCGAGCATATCTTTGTAACTTCTCACCACAATATCTGACGACTTAGTTGTATTTTCTTCTTGTGGGAAATTCTTGAAACTTTTCCCATCGTAACGGTACTGTCCAAACCAAATATTGCCTGATTTTTCTTGATAAATATTAAAAACTGCAACGTGATGAAAACCATCGTTGGCAAGAGGTCCTTCGTTTTGTAAATGTTGAGTAAACGATTTTCCGTTGTACTGAAATACGCCTTCGTCTTGCGTGCCGAACCAAATATTACCTATTTTGTCTTGTAGCATACTTAGCACGGTTTTGTTTTGCGGAGGTAAACAACCTTTTTGTGGCGTAGCTTGGCGAAAAAACGGACTCATAATTGGCGTTCGAGTCCACGGAAGAGCGAAGTCAGTAAATTTCTTTCCATCGAATCGGCAAACACCATCTTTTGTTCCAACCCAAATATTTCCCTTAAAATCTTTCATCATACACTGTACGATATTGCTATTGAGTCCGTCTTTTGTCGTAAAATTCACGAAGCTTTTCCCATCGTAACGATACACGCCCGCCCCCGAAGTGGCAAACCAAATATTGCCCGCTTTATCTTGCATTCCTTGACGAACAAATGCGTACTGATTTGTACCAGAAGGAATGATAAGTTTTGGCTGAGATACTTGATTTTGGGCTTTGCTGTGGCAACTTTGCAGCAACAATAATGCTATGAGCAGTGAGTAGATTTTCATATTTCTGATGTTTAGATTTTTGATGTTTTATTTGTTCCAGTACGCAAGAATAAGTGTGACGACCGTCTATACTTCCTATGTAGTTTACTCAGCAACCGCCTTTGCGGGGCGGACGGTTATAAATTATTTTACTATCTCGTTCTACATAGTCGCCCGCTACTATTGGATATAAATACTTGGGTGCGTGCGATATGCTATGGCTTCTAATAATTATTTTGTCGTTAATTTTTAGGTCATGTAATTGCTCAAATTCATTGTTGTTTTCCAGCCCAAAACTGAGGATATAATCGTCATCATTAATCCTTACCATTACTCCGAAACCTAATCGTGAGCCTGGCGGAAGCGAAAGAGAGGTTACAACAGCCTCCATATTGGTCGAAGCAATTATATGTTTTCTTACTTTAGCCTCACTGGCATACACTTTTTTACCCGCAGGAGACACTTCCCATTTTTTGAACATTACACCATCAGGAGATGCTTTCCATTGTTTTCTTGCGGCTTTCATTTCAGCAGCAGTGGGGGGCTTAGAGGTTGCCTTTTTAGGAATTGCATTTTTAATTTCACGATTGGCAAATACCAGTCCGCCTACCACAACCAGCGTTAAGATGAGCGTATAAATGATTTTTTTCATAATTTTTGTATGTTTAATTTCTGATGGATGTTTGATGTCTAAGCGACACCATAAAATAACCGCTAACCCTCATATTTTCGACAAATCTACTCGCTCAAAAGCATAAAATTCGTGTAAGCCTTGTAAATAGACTGTAAACGACTTGTAAAATGATTGTAAAAGCAATTATTTGTGGCGTAGATTCTTTATTTTTGTCTATGAAACTCAAAATTCTATCTCTTTTTATCGTAGGTTGTTTACTTTTTACGATTGTTTCGTTTGTGGCAGCGAAATCGGATAAAAGCGATTTTGAGTCTGCCAAGGAAGTAATCATCATGCGAGAAATTTCCAACCGAGTGCTACGTTACACAGGCGATACAACTTCAACAGTGTTGCCTATCAATCGTTTATCTGAAAATGAGTTTGAGATTCCGTTTGAGAGTGGGTTTTCGTTCAAGCCCGATTCGTTGGTTCGTATTATTGATGGGGTGATTTCGAGCAATGATTTACCTCGAAATTATATCGTAAATGTCATCGAATGCAATACCTCAAAAGTGATTTTTGGCTATGCAATTTTGGGCGTAAACCAAAAAAATATTGTGCCGTGTTTAGGTCGTCAGCAACCCAACAAGCGGTATTGTATCAACATTAAATTTGAAGAATCAAGCTGGTTTAGTCGAAATCTCTATCTTGTAGGATTGAGTTTGTTGAGTATCGGATTGGTGTTTTGGGGAGTACAACGTTTCAAAAAAGAGAAGCCTGTCACAGAGCAAAAAAGTGAAGAAATGCTAATAATTAAAACCAGCATTCAGTTTGGGAAATTTGCGTTTTATGCCGAAGAATTGCTATTGGTTTTTGAATCGGAGAAAATTCCGCTCACAATCAAAGAGGCTAAATTACTCAGTATTTTTGCCGCTAACCTCAACCAAATCGTTGACCGTAATCGCCTACAAAAAGAAGTTTGGGAAGACGAAGGCGTAATTGTTGGTCGAAGTTTGGATATGTTTATCTCGAAACTTAGAAAAAAACTGGAGCAAGACCCTGCGGTAAAACTCACCAATATTCACGGAAAAGGCTATAAATTGGAGGTTTGACAGCTCACCACATTTATATTGTCGTTTGTTTGAGCTGCTCCTTTTCCCATTCGGCAATAACTTTGAGTACTGGAATGAGGGTTTTGCCGAAGTCGGTCAGTTCGTATTCTACTTTCAAGGGTGGTTTGCTCGTATAAACCGTTCGTGCAATCAAGCCATCGGCTTCTAATTCTTTCAGTTGCAAACTCAAAGTTCGCTTCGTGACCATCGGTATTTCTTTTCTTAATTCATTGTATCGCTTCTTTTTGTGCAAATGAATCAAGATGACCGATTTCCATTTTCCGCCAATGTACTTCATTGTCAGGCTCGTACTACACGGATATTCTTTGTTGTCTATCAAATACATTTTAAGAAAAAGACTTCATTTATTTTAAATTTGTTCATTCATAAATACTTGATAGTAAGCGTTTTGTGTTCTTAGTTCCAAATTCGTCATTTTACATATACTATACATTTTGACCGTTCTTGCAAAATTAGTGTACTATACTTAGTTTTGCAACTATAAAAATTATAGTTAAACATAAACCAATTGAAAATGAATTTTTTAGCGTTGGCCGAAAGCCGCTACACTACTAAAAAGTATAATCCGAATGAGAAAATTTCGGACGAAAAAATTAAGCAACTCATGGAGGTTTTGCGTTTAAGCCCTTCATCAATCAATAGTCAGCCGTGGAAGTTTAGCATTATTTCTGATGAAAAACTCAAGCGTGAGTTGGCCAGTGGTTCATTTTTTAACGAACCAAAAATCAACGATGCAAGCCATTTGGTGGTTTTTAGTGCGATTGATGATATTGAAAAATTTGAGCAACAAATCAAGCAAAATTTGCCCGAAGGAGCCGTTGGATATTTCAATCAGTTTATTAAACCAAAACCAGAAGCCGAAATCAAGGCTTGGCTAAAACACCAAGTTTATCTTTCATTAGGATTCTTTCTTTCGGCATGTGCCGCTTTAAAAATTGATTCTACACCGATGGAAGGAATCAAAAACGAAGAATATGATAGGATTTTGAATATTGACGGATACACAACGCTGTTTGCGGTTGCGATTGGTTATAGAGCAGCCGAAGATGTAAATCAGCCCGCTGTTAAGCCAAAAACCCGTTTGGCTTTAGAAAATGTCGTGGAACTTGTGTAGAAAATAGTACTTTGTAGA
>JBKBSS010000160.1:0-7548 GCA_046291385.1 Emticicia sp.
AGCCAAAGTATTAGGTATATAGCAGCATTTTTCATAAAGGCACGAAGGGTTATTTTCGTATATATATGATTGTGCGTCTCAAAAATCATGCTAAAAATTTAGCAAAAAAATTTTATAGATAAATATCTTATAATCAATTGTTTAAATGATTGTAGTACTCGTTTAATAAGAAATTTTAACTTTCGGAATGGTTATTGTGCAGTATCTATGGTAAGTTTTTGAATAGAAAAATACGCCCTAAATAATAAAAAAAACGTGGCAATTATCAGAGATAGATTTGCCACGTTTCTATGTTTGAGACTTAGTTTTTTACAGATTAGTCTCTTTGTTTTGGCTCATATTTTTCGGGTGCATACAAAAATCCGAAAGCTTCTGCTCCTTCTTTTGTATGTACTTTGTGGTGAATATAATGGGCGTGCATGATACGCCTCATGTACTTGCTTTTGGCCACAAATTTGATTTTTACTCGGCGATGCACGATAATATCGTGAAACACAAAGTAAGCTACTCCGTAGAGCGTAACGCCCGCACCAAACCATGTTAAGTACCAAAAATCAGGATTGGTATTGCCATAAATGATTGTTGATGATGCCACAACACTAAAGACAATAGCGTAATAATCATTTTTTTCAAAAAAACCTTTGTGGTGGTTATGGTGGTCAGCGTGCCACACCCAGCCAAAGCCGTGCATGATGTATTTGTGGGCAAACCACGCCATAAACTCCATGAATGCAAATGTGCCGATTACGATTAAAAACTTGATAAGCATAATACTATGAATATTTGATTTAGTTCTGTGTTCTTAACACAAAATTACAAATGATTGTTTGGCAAAAACGATATTTTGGGTAGTTTTTTTGAGATAATAAATCCCTGCTTGATACTCAAACAGGGATTTGTTCAAAAAAATAAGTTTTTTATTTCTTAGCAAACGATAAATTAGTGAGATAAGATAAACGCACCGTTGGGTTGCTTTCTTCGATGGTATCCGAAAAATTCCAGATATTTTGATGAATGTAACATAACTGTATTTGGTGATGAGGATTGAAAATATAACCCAAACCAGCTATAATTCTGTTTTGATTGATAAGGGTTTTGCCGACGTTATTTTTACTGACGTCAGTTCCCAACGGCCCGATATTCATAAATGCTTCATCGCCGATGATTCCGAGCAATTTTGGTTTATTATCTTTTTTTAGGAGCGGATATGTTGCCAAAACCATATAACGCAGACGGTCACGGAATTTATAATCATTGATTGCATAATCGTTTTGGCTCGTCGGATTTGCCACTTTGCTGCTCGTAATGCCCACAAAACGGAATTCATTTCGCAAACGATTGGTGAGCTTCAAATTACCAAATTGATGGTTGAAAGTTCCCTGAATCCAAGGGTGATTTTCGGGAATTGGGCGTTTGTTGATAGCAGGATTTCCGTAAACGTAAGTATTATAGTGACTAAAACCTACGCTTCCGATAAAATGCTTAGTTAGCTGATAATCAAGCGATGGACGAATAAAATATTGCTGTTTTTCGCTAAAACCATTGGCATATCGCATGGTAGCTTCGAGCGTGAAAGATAGTTTTTTTGTAAGCATATTTTTACCTACATAATGCAGCCAAATATCATTGTTTTGGCTTTTTGTTTGGGCAAATAGATTGCCGATGGTGCAAAAAAATATGATAACTGTGATGTGTTTTTTCATGATTTTTAGACAATAATGTTCCAGCTACAACCAAAATAGATTGTGCTTGAAAATGAAATTTGTGAATTTTTTTAGGGAAAATACGTTATTGATAAATCAAATAAAAAGAGTGTATTGAACAAAAGTAATAGCGAAATACAATGACTTCTGTCAATAAGACTTTTTATTTGATTTAACCGAATCTTACTTTTTGCGAGCAGCCGAATGATGCTCCGATACGGGCTGGTGCATTTCTAAGCCAATGATTTCTACTTTTCCACCGCTGGCTTTGTAATCATGCTCGAAGTGATGCAGGTTTTCCATCACCGAATGGTCAATCATTTTGGTATTTTTTAGGTCGATGGTCACTTTAAAACCTGGCGGAATTGCTTCTAATTTAGTCTTAATTCCTAAATAATTACTAAAAACAGCCGATTGGTTGATTTCAACTAAATATTCTTCATCGGTAAACGAAACTTCGGTTGGTGCTTGAAAAAGCGTTCTTAGTAAATCCCAGTCAACGATATTGATGAGCATTTGTAGCACAATTCCTGCTGCAATTCCGACCAAAAGGTCTTCGTAAAGTGTAAAGAAAATAGTAATCAAGAAAATAGCCAGTTGCTCTTTTCCTATTTTGAAGGTTTGAATAAATTCTCTTGGGTGAGCCAATTTAATACCTACCGTAATGAGCATTGCCGCCAAAGCGGTATTCGGAATCAACTCAATGAGATGCGATGCAAGCAAGACAAATCCTAAGATAAAGAAACCATGAAAGAAATTTGCCCAACGAGTTTTTGCTCCATTACTTACGTTTGATGAACTACGGGCTACTTCCGAAATCATCGGTAAACCGCCTAAAATTGCTGTAATAGTATTGCCAATTCCAACCGCAATAAGGTCTTTATTGGCATCTGATTTACGGCGATAGGGGTCGAGCATATCAATGGCTTTGACAGTAAGCAAAGATTCCAGCGAACCCACTAAAGCAAACATAATGACGTATTTAATGAAAGTACCCGTTTGAGCAATTCCACCAAAATCTACATTTATTTTAATATTATCAAGCAAATTACCGATATGAACAAGAGCGTAGGCAGGTTCAGTGGTTTGGAAATCCATCATTAATTCAGCAGGAATGGCTACCAACAAAACCACTAACGGTGCGGGTATTTTTTTGAATGGACCTTTGATAAACGGCCAGCCCAGCATGATTGCCAAACTTACCACGCCAATAAGTGTAGCTTTTGGGTCGAGGTGTATGATAAATTCGGGAATGGCAGCCAATAGCCCAAAAGGGCTTTTGCCTTTGGTCATTGTGGGGGCAACATCCAGTAAAATCGGAATTTGTTTGGCAATAATGATTAAGCCAATGGCCGCCAACATTCCATGAATGGCTGAAAGTGGGAAGAAGTCGGCCAGTTTACCGAGTTTGAAAACCCCGAAAAGTATCTGTACGATTCCAGCCACAACCATTGCTCCTAAGGCAAGATGCCAACCAATTTCGCCGCCGCCAAATTCGCCGACCGCACCAGCCACAATTACAATCAAACCAGCCGCAGGGCCTTTGATTGTGAGGCGAGAACCCATAAAGAAACTTACAACAATACCACCAATAATGGCCGTAATCAAGCCCATAATTGGTGGAAATTCTGATGCTTTGGCAATGCCCAAACTGAGCGGTAATGCCAATAAAAATACAATAAAGCCTGAAATAGCATCGCTTGAGAAGTTTTCTTTTAAGCCTTCGATACCATCTTTTGGTAATATGAGTTTTGTTTTATTTTTCATTTTTCAATATTTTTAACTAAATAATTGTTCTTCTTAGAATTTTGATTGAAAACTTTCTTATTTATGCCTTATCAACTTTTGCTTTTTGCCTAAAGTTTATGATGATTTATAAGCTGTTTCGTGATAAGTTTTTACGTGTGGCCCAAGGAATAGGCGAGAGTATAAACGAATCAATGAAATACCTGCCAAAATATAGCTTGATGCCGTAGCGTAAGCCAAAACTACTTGGTTTTCGTGAATGTGGCTAAAAACTAAGTCAAGACCAATAAAAGTTGGTGTAATCGGAAAACCCGCCAGACCTAAGCAAGCCAACAAGAAAACCATTGCAAATTTTGGATGCTCGAACGAATGCCCATGAAATTGGTTGAGGTCGATGTTTGGCTCGTAACTTCTGAGTTTCAAGATTCCCCAATAGCCGACAATTCCCGAAATGATTATTCCGCTCAGATAAAATACAATTTCGGTTAGTTCAAACTTTTCATTGAACGAAATCGCCAAGGCAATCCAGAAGTGATTCATAATCAGCAATAACCAACTCATTAATGGGCTTTTTCGCTCCGAAAAAGATTTCAGAATCATCAATAGACCAATCAATGCGAATGCCCCTGGAAGATATTCGTGTGGGTGTTCGCTGCCATTTCCGTTGATAAAAAGGAAAATGAGTCCTAATAAATAAGTAGGAATGAATAGAAGTAGCAAACGATTAACAGTCAAGAAATCGAGTTTTCGACCGATATTTTTGAGCGGTTTCCACAAAATATAATTCATGAACGAATCAAGATTAAATTCTTTTAGGCTCAATAAATAAATCGAATATTCGATTTTCTTCGGCAAACTATCTTCGATTGTATGTTGGCGAGGCACGAAATTGTAGAACTGCTCACGAATTTTATAACTAACCACCGATGGAGAAACCAAAAGTTGATAAGTACGCAAAAAAGCGTTTCCAGCGAAGTGAAAAAGGGCAAATTTCTCGAAACCTAAAGCAACTTCAATGAAAATAATGCCGATTTGTGCCACCGAAGCATAGGCAATTTGGCTCTTGACCGATGATTGCACTCGTGCAATGAGCGAGGCAATGATAGCCGTACTTAAACCAAGTAATACGATAAGAATACGGACCGAAATTTGATACTCCCAAAACGGATAAGTACGCAATAATAAGAACACGCCCAAATGCACCGACAACGAACCATAAAAAATGGCACTCGAAGGCGTTGGACCCTCCATGGCACGTGGTAACCACGAAGAAAAAGGCAATTGAGCCGACTTGGCCGCAGCGGCTACCAAAATCATTAATGATATGAAAACTCCGATGGAACTGTGGTCTGCAAGGTGTTCGTGTACGAGTTCGGCGTTGCTCAATTTCAAGAAAGTGATGTTTTCGTGCCATAAATGGTGGCTTGCCCACATCGCCAAAATCAAACCTACATCACCGATTCTGTAAACCGAGAATACTTTAATGGCGTTTTTTACGGGTAAATATCTGTCACGATAAAAAGCAATCAGCAGAAACGAGCATATTCCCAGAATTTCCCAACCGATGAAAAGTGTTTCAAAGTTTCCTGATAAAATAGTGATGTTGTAACCCAAATAAAAGAACAGAATCGTATTGAAAAAACGCTTGTATCCATGCTCACGGTGTAGATAATATCGGCTGTAAATCGTAACCAAAAAAGTCAGAAAAGCACCAACCAACAAATACACAACCGTGATTTTATCGAAGCATAAATCGACCAAAAATTCGTATTCTTTCGATTTAAAAAGTACAATTTCTTTGAGATTTAGCACTGGATGGCCATTAAATAGCCAATATCCAACAAAACCCAGTACGCAAAACAGCGTCAGTCCAACGGTCAGAAACGCTGTTCTTGAAATAGCGGTTTCGTTTTTATCACCAATCAACAAACTAATAATAAAACCCAGTAGGGGTATAAAAATAAATAACTGAAGTATCGGAGTCATAATCACTTGATTAAATAAACAGGGAAATTTTCTTGATGCGATTCAATCAAATCTTCAATATCTCGCACAGATTTGACAGTTTTTTGTAATGGTTCGTATCCCGTAAAAGCTCCATCTTTAAAGTAAGAAAGCTCTTTCGTAACAGGATTTACAACCACCAGATGAATCCATTCATTCAGAAACCATTCGTAAGTTTGGTCAGATTTTTTAATCGCCGACAATACTATATCAGTAAAATGCTCTACAATCACCAGTAGTCTGATTGGGTCGTGAACTTCAATCATTTGGCTCGGAAGTCCAGGGCGAAGGTCGCCGTCGATACCATTGGCAACTCCAAAAAGTCCCATCACGTTGTGCGGTAGTTTTGAACCTGCACCCAATTTATGGTTATCGACCCTTGAAAAATAATATTCGAGGTTGATTCCTCCGCAAACAGGAGCAACGGCATTGAGAATATTGACTAAAAATTTGCCTTCGGGGTCAACTTCATAATCGAAAGAATTCATAAACGAACGGCGGTCAAGAAATAGATTTTCCGACATTTCTCTTCGTCCGACGAGGCAAAGTGCATTGGTTGCGTGATTCAGTTCTGGACGAGGCTCAAACAAAGATACCGCTCTGATTCGGATGCGTGCATGAATTTCTTCGGGCGTAGCTTTCGTATCAATCGACTCGAATCTTCTTGAGCGTTCTTTTGCATTAAAATCAAGTGATTTTATAAATAAAGCCTCGGTTTTGATTTGTTTTTGCTTATTTTCATCGGTCAGAATATCTTTATCATAGAAAGCGATTTCGTCACGAGTGGTATCGTGCAATGCTCCCACAAACTGCGTGCTGGCAGGAATATCAATGCCTTGAGTTCGCAAAATCTCACGTACACCTGTATGGTTAGCCATGAAACTTATCACACGGGCATTGACCGAACCAGGGCGACCCGAACAAGCTCCGCAGTCATAACCAGCGTAGTGCGTGTTGTTTACGCTACTTGCACCGTGTCCAACCACATAAACTATCGAAGCAAAATCTTTTACTAAACCGATGCTATTCAAAAGATTTCCTACTCGAAGTGCCATTTCTTCAACCGTAAAACCTACTTGCAAGCCTTCTTCTACATCATCAAGGTTTTTGTTTTCAATCGTCAGTTTTGAAGTAGTGTCCATGTGTTTGAAAGACGACACCGCAGCGGCGTTTTCGGATGGACGAAAAATATTGAGCAACAAACGAAATGCCGACCAAAAACCTAAAGTTTGAGCAATGAACCAACCCGTAAAAAGCGACTGCGAATGCTTTCCGAAATGAATATCATTATTTGTCTTTGCTTTCGAGTTTTCGATTTCTTCCTTAATCAAATATTTAGGCGTAACTGGTGCGGGGCATTGTTTTGTAGAAGAATTGGCATGAACAGGCTTGTAAAAAAACTCTACACCAAAGAAACCCGCCGTACCGTAAGTTTTACAGTTTTCGTCAAATTTCTCTAAGTATCTTCTAATCGAGCATTCACGGTCGTCGATACAAAACATGGCTTGGAAACTCTTTTCTTTGATTTCTGCATATTTTGGTGAATCTATTTTTACCCCCGCCAAAACTTGGTCGTAATAAGTCCACTCAAAAGCATCTTGCCAAATGTTCAGCAATTCGCTGAGTTCGGTTTTGGGTACATCATTAAATAATTCGCTTGGTTTTTCGTCTAAGCGATGTTTCAATGATGTCCAGTTTTCGCCAAATTTTGTGTCAAGGGCATCAATTTCGAGCAAAAGTTCAAAAATAATCAATTCTTTGAGCGTAATTTTCTTACGGTCGAGCAATGTTTGAGGTAAATCTTCCACTGCCGAAACCATGCCCGACCAACCTTGATGAGCAAATTGTTGGTCGAAAATATATTGATTAAAAAGCGATTTATCTTCGACAACTATCATGAGCAAATCTTCAATCGTGCAAGTGCCTGCTAAAAGTAATTTTTTGGCTCTTTCATTCTTGAAAAAACTCGAAAACGTATTTTGTTCGATTTCTCGTATCGAAGCTAAAAATCCTTTTTTAGAATCAGGAAAACGCCAAATCGAAATGCCTTGGTCAAGGTAGCTGCACAGAATTCTGAACAACAACGGATGCACCA
>JBKBSS010000161.1:0-3096 GCA_046291385.1 Emticicia sp.
TTTAGGAGAAATACTATTCCGTAGTAAACGAGTAGTTTCCACTTGATGACATTTTTTTTATAGTTAACAGCAATTAATTTTGACATTTTTCTGGATTTTGGGCAAAATAGAGAAATCTCAAGAATTTGGCAAATAAAAAAGCCATGAAGTCAGACCTACGGTGCAGACTTCGTGGCTTTTTATTTATATCGCAGGGGTCAGACCCTTATCAATTAAATCTACGCTTCACAATATCAATAAATTCTTCGGCTTCCGCTCCTGTAATATCCCACATGTAGCGGGGAACATATTTTTTCAAAATCAATTCTTTGGCTTCGCTGAAATCTTTACAAAGTTCGAGTTCTTCGAGTGCGTGCGAAAATGCCTGAACGTTTCCACCAAAAAGATTATTGGTAAACAAAAAGCGTTGGTTCAATGAAATTGCTCCCGTAATGCCTTCGATGCGAGAACTTTGGTGATAATCCAGCACCGATTTGCTTGATTGTGCTTGGTCGTTGACCGATTTTTGGTCGCTGGCCAGTTTTTCATTGAGTCTTATGTCTTCGGCTTCCTTTGGGGCAAATCTTTCCGCAATAGCCTCATTGATTCTTGGGGTAAGCGATTCTACTTTTTGCTCGTATATTGGTGTTGGCTCTGGCCGTGTTACAACTGCTGCAACTTCAACTGGGCGTTCGATTACAACTGGTGTAGGCTCAACTATACGCTCAACTACGGGCGGCGGAGGTGTTTCGACAGCCCTTTCTATTATTGGTTGTGGTTCATATCGTGGTTGTTGTGCTTCCTCTCTTGGTTGTGCTGTTGGCACTACAAAATCAAAGAAAGACGCATTTTCTATTACTTTTGGAGCTTCTTTACTCGGAACTAATTCTTCTGGAATCGGTACTATTTCGGCAAATTGAGCTAAATATTTTTCTGGATTTTCGACCGAAAGCGGTGTTTCTTCGAGCCAAGTCATTGCTTGATTGGCAAAAACAAATTCTTGTCCATTGAGTTTTTCGGCGATTTTTGGCAAAATATCTTTATTAATCAAAATATATTTTGTGAGTGGACGAATATTTTCTTGGCTAAATTTGAAACTTGGCAAATCACGCATCAGTTCTTTGTAGAATGTTTGCGGTTCGAGAATGAGAACTAAGGTTTCGCCAACTGAATCGACTAAAAGTGGCTCAAAATGCTCTCTTTTTATCGAAATATGCTGCGAAACGGTATTCATAAAAGTTTTGAGTGCTTGCTGAACTTCTGACGCACTAAAATCAAAATATGGACTACGAAGACGTTGAGTATCAGCCTGCCATTTGTCGAATAAAGCCTTGATAGTAAGCATATTCACTTGTTGGAGGCTCGTCAATCCAAGTATTTGCTTTCCCGTAATACTGCTATATTCGGTAAAAAAATCATTACACACCTTAGCGGCAAAAGCCTTACTGTATCTCTCGACAGCGGACAAATTCAATTTGTTCGACATTAGTAAATTCGTTTTTTTTGTATTTTATTAGTAGTTGGCTATTTTGCTTTTGGCTGTCAGCGATTAGCTGTTAGCTTTTTATCAATAAATTATAAATTCAAGAATCTGTGTAATTTATTGATAATCAGTTAATTGAGTAAATATTAGCTAAATGTTAATATCAGACCGCCGATACGGCCAAAAGCTACACACAAAATTAACGCAACTTTGTTGCCAGTTTTTATAAGAACGTAAAAAATAATTAAATAATGTTTATCGAACCAAAAAGAGGGAGAATTCACGAACAAAGAACAGGCTGGGTAGAAGTGGTTTGCGGCTCAATGTTTTCGGGAAAAACCGAAGAATTGATTCGCCGATTGAAACGGGCAAAAATAGCTAAACAAAAAGTTGAGATTTTTAAACCAGCCATTGATGTACGTTACCACGAAATAGATATTGTTTCGCACAATCAAACGGCTATTCGTTCTACGCCCGTGCATTCATCGGAAGAGATTTTATTGATGACTTCTGATTGCGAAGTCGTGGGTATTGACGAAGCTCAGTTTTTTGATAGAGGAATTGTGGAAGTTGTCAATAAATTGGCCGAAAATGGCAAACGAGTAATCATTGCGGGTCTTGATATGGATTCTCGTGGTTTACCTTTTGGTCCGATGCCCGCCCTAATGTCGATTGCCGAATATGTGACGAAAGTACACGCTATTTGCATGGTTTGTGGCGATATTGCCAGTTATTCTTATCGAAAAGTGCCAAGCGAAGAACAAGTGATGCTCGGAGAATCAGATTCTTATGAAGCAAGATGCAGAAAATGTTTTCAGGCGGGATAAAACAAACTGTGGCACACTTTTGAAGTGTGCCACAGTTGCTCAGAAAAATCATTTCTCCAAAACGTCCTTCCAACTCTCATAAACTGCCTGATATTCAGCTACTTGCGAAGCATTTGGCTCGATTGTTTTTAGCTTTGTGAGTTTGCTCATGGCTTCTTTTGGCGAGCTATAAGTTCCTACGCCAAAACCTGCTCCGAGAGCTGCACCTTTTGCTCCGTCGGTGTCGTATAATTCAACTGGTGTGTTGGTTACATTTACCAAAGCATTGCTAAAAATATCGCTCAAAAACATATTGGCGTTTCCTGCACGAATCACCTTTGGAATTACGCCATTGGCTTGCATGAGTTCAAAACCATAATGCAACGAAAACGCAATTCCTTCTTGTGCGGCACGGAAAATATGGTTTCGTGAATGAATATTAAAGTTTAGATTTTGAAACGAAGCTCCCAGAATACGGTTATTCAACAAACGCTCCGCACCGTTTCCGAAAGGCATTACCAAAAGTCCGTTGCTACCGATTGGAGCTTGAGCCGCCAATTGGTTCATTTCTACATAATTGAGGTTATTTCCAAAATTTTCTTTTACCCAACGGTTCAAAATACCCGTTCCGTTGATGCAAAGCAAAATTCCGATACGAGTAGTATCTTCGGTTAATTGATGATTTACGTGAGCAAACGAATTAATACGAGATTGTGGGTCATACGAAACTTGGTCGCTTACGGCATAAACCACGCCCGAAGTTCCAGCCGTTGCGGCAATTTCGCCAGGCTCTAAAACATCCAATGAAAGAGCGTTATTTGGTTGGTC
>JBKBSS010000161.1:3105-7546 GCA_046291385.1 Emticicia sp.
AACGCCCGAAGTTCCAGCCGTTGCGGCAATTTCGCCAGGCTCTAAAACATCCAATGAAAGAGCGTTATTTGGTTGGTCACCAGCTTTATAAGTTACAGGAATTCCTGCTTTTAGCCCCAGACGTTGAGCAATTTCGCTCGTTACTTCGCCGTGATTACTGAAAACTGGCTTTATTTCTGGAATCAAATTATCATCAAAACCATAATAATCCATCACATCGGCCGAAACTTCATTGGCCTGAAAATCCCAGAAAATACCTTCCGAAAGGCCAGAATTTGAAGTCGTGATGGCATCGGTGAGCATCATGGCAATATAATCGCCTGGCAACATGATTTTGTCGCATTGCTCATAAATATGTGGTTCGTTGGCTTTTACCCAAGCGAGTTTCGAGGCTGTAAAATTTCCTGGTGAATTGAGTAAATGATTCAAACAAACATCTTCGCCAATATCAGAAAAAGCTTTTGCCCCAATCTCAACGGCACGGCTATCGCACCAAATAATCGACGGACGCAACACTTTTTTATTTTTATCGACCATCACCAAGCCGTGCATTTGGTAAGCAATACCAATCGCACCGATATTTTGTGGGTCAAAAACTTTTGAAGCGTTTACACGCTTGATTGCTTCGATGGTATTTGCCCACCACATTTCGGGGTCTTGTTCGGCCCAACCAGCTTGCGGAGACGAAATACTCGCCTCAACGTCGGGGTATTGAGCCGAAGCGATAACTTGTTGTGTATCAGCATCTACAACCGATGCTTTGATAGATGATGTGCCAATGTCTATGCCGAGTAATAACATGATGAGGGGTTTTAATTGTCAAAGTTACAATTATTTTTTATTGGTGCAAAATTGAGGGTTTTTCTGTTGCCTGAGCGGAGTCGAAGGTAACGAAAAATACATCTATGGTTAATTAAAGTTCTTCGGTTGGTGAGCGGAGTCGAACCAATCGAAGAAGTTGGTTCTTCCCAACAAAATGTCGTAATTTGTGTTCAATTTTAAAAAGAACTCGTGCAGAATAATTATTATTTCCTTCGTCAGCTTACTAAGCAAATCGAAACCAAGATTGTGGGTTTGAAGTTGATGGAATGTTTTAGTCAAGAAAAAGATGAATTGGTGTTTGGTTTTGCGGCGGCTCGTGGTAAAAATCGAAATTATAAAGAGTTTTATATCAAAGCCGTCATTTTGCCCGATTTTGCTTCTTTGTATTTTACCGATAAGTTTGAGCGTGCCAGACGCAACAGCGTTGACTTATTTGAGCAACTCATGGATTTGGAAGTTACGGGCGTTCGACAATTTCTGAATGAACGTTGTTTTTCGATTGATTTTGAGCAAGATTTTTCGATTGTTTTCAAAATGTACGGCACTCGCTCGAATCTTATTTTATGCCATAATCAGGAAGTTATTGAGCTTTTTCATAGCCGAATTGTTAGCGATAAAAACTTGATAATTAGTCAGTTAGATAGACCGATTGACCAATCACATGAGCGTTTTTTGAGCGAAAAACAAGATTACAGAAAACTATTTCCAACCTTCGGAAAGGTTGTCAATGCTCAGTTAGAAGTTGGCAAAAGTACTTGGGAGGAAGTTCAGAAAATAGTTGAGCAACTCGAAAATCCTCGTTATTATTTGGTGCGTTGGGAGCATCAACTGCATCTTTCTTTGCTGCCCGTTGGCGAAATTATTCAAGAATTTGAGCAGCCAATTGAGGCCATGAACGCCTTTTATATTGCTTATAATAAGGTCAATACGCTCGATGACGAAAAAGTAGAGGTACTGCGGAGGCTCACCAAAGAAAAAAAGCAAACCGAAGCATATCTCCAAAATTCGTATCAACGGATGGAATCGCTTGATTCGGATGTAAAAAATGAAGAAATTGGGCATATTTTGATGGCAAATTTGCACCAAATCGAAGAACGAACGGAGCAAGTTGAGTTATTTGATTTTTATCGAAATCGGAACATTACCATCAAACTTCGGTCTGACCTTTCACCGCAAAAGAATGCCGAAAATTTTTATCGAAAATCAAAAAATGAAAAAATTGAACTCGAAAAATTGATGGAAAACATCGAAAGTCGAGAGCAGTTACTGACAGTCGTTAATAATCACATCGAAAACATTGAAGCGGCTGAAAACCTAAAGACTTTACGTAGTTATCTGAAAGCCAATGGTTTGTCGCCGAATACAAAACTCAAAATTCAGTCTTATAAAGAATTATTCAAGCGTTTTGAAGTAGAAGGATTTGAGATTTTGGTCGGACGCAATTCAAAAAATAATGATTTGCTTACGCAGCAATATGCCTATAAAGAAGACCTTTGGCTACACGCCCGTGATGCCACTGGCTCGCACGTGGTGCTGAAATATCGAGCGGGAAAAAAGTTTCCGAATTCGGTTATCGAAGCGGCGGCTTCTTTGGCGGCATATTTTTCTAAAAGAAGAAATGAAACGCTCGCCCCCGTGATTGTAACACCCAAAAAATTTGTACGAAAACCCAAAGGCTCGGCCGACGGGCAAGTTATCGTAGAAAAAGAAGAAGTAGTAATGGTAGAACCGAAATTAATTCAAAATTTATAAAATAAAACTCCCCTTTAGGGGCTGGGGGTTTCCAACCTTTTTAAAACAAAAACAGTCAAGCATGTCAAACAACGATATTTTAAAGAAACTGCGTGTTGCCCTGCAACTACGTGACGACCAAATAGTAGAGATTTTGAAATTGGCCAATTTCAATGCCTCGAAAGCCGAAATCGGTGCTTTTTTCAGAGATAAAGAACACCCCAACTTTAAACCTTGTGGCGACCAAATTCTGAGAAATTTTCTTGATGGACTCATCATACACTTACGTGGGCCAAAAGAAGACAAAAAGCCGTCGATTATTAAAAGTAAAATTTTGGTTCAAGACCCAAAAATACCTACCAAATAGTGTTGCGTAGAGCGTTGGCGGGCGTTTCTCTAAAAGTCGGATTATTCACTTTTGGAGCTTATCTCCATTAAATCTTAGCAGCACTGTGAGATTATTATCGCAAAAAATCTTTATGGGCATTGTGTGCCTATGTGTTTTGGCCTGTTCACAAACAAACAGACAAATTGAGCCAATTTCAACGGAAGTAACTATTCCAAAAGACACGATTATTGTGCCGAAAAAAGATTCGCTTGGTGTAAAAGTGGATTCTACAAAAATTATAACTGTACAAGATACGGTAAACAGAAAGCTTGAAGGTGAACAGATTTTTGAATTTTACGATATTACTTCGCCCGATAAGACGGTTTATTTTCCATCACACAGTATCGTAATGATTTCATTATCAGACGAGCAGCAGGACATAGGAGTGGCCAATAGTTTTTGTGAATATTGGCTCTACACTAAAGATGGAAAGTTAGTTTGTTATTGTAAAAATACGGTCAGTGGCTTGCATCCTAACTTTAGGAATAACTTCAATCACAACAATCATTTACCACAATTTACGAAAAAAATTGCCTACGGAGAGTATCGTTTGGTATATAAAAATATATCGAAAGTGCCTGTTCGACAACGTTTGCTTTTTGGAACGGTAATTAGTGAAAGTAAAGACCAAATAAATGAGAAAGTAGATAGTGGCGAAACTCGTGAGTTTTGGGTGAAAATACATTCAGATGAAAGTGATTTCAAGATGAATAATAATAACAAAGAAAAATTGTAAGTTGTCAACTACCAATAGTCAATTGTTCACAGAAAAACAAATAGTTTGGAATTAATCAGTTGACTATCAAGAATTTGTACGAAAAATGACTTTCCGAAATCGTTTGCAATATTTATTGGTTGTAAGGCTACAAATCTCTAATAAAGAGGCATTAAACCTTATTTTTTCGGGGAAGATTTTGGTGAATAATATTGCGACGAAATCAAACGTTGAACTTACACAAACCGATGAAGTTGTTTATGAAGGGCAGATTTTACAGGAAGCTAAAAAACTGATTTACATTGCTTACTACAAGCCACGTGGCATAGAAACAACGCTAAATGTTGCGATTAAAGATAATTTGAAAGCAATTTTGCCTTTTGAAGAAGCAATTTTTCCAGTCGGAAGGCTCGATAAAGAGTCGGAAGGTTTACTGCTTTTGACCAACGACGGAACGGTTTATGACAGGATTCTCCGCAATGAAAACAAAACCGAGAAAGACTATATTGTTGAAGTCAATAAGTTAATTACAGCCGATTTTTTGGAGAAAATGTCAAGCGGAATGATAATTATTGGCAAAAAAACTTTGCCTTGTAAACTCATTCAGATGGATGATTTTACTTTCAAAATTACCTTGATTCAGGGACTAAATCGGCAGATTAGACGAATGTGCTATAAACTTGATTATGAAGTTTTGAGTTTGAAACGAGTAAGAATTGGTGAAGTTGAGTTAGGGAATTTGAAAGCAGAGGAGTATCAAATTTTAGAAATGTTGTAGGGGGCGT
>JBKBSS010000162.1:0-7535 GCA_046291385.1 Emticicia sp.
CGTCGGCATCGGTCGCTACAATAATTTTGTTATAACGTAAATCTTCTAAACCATTTTCAATATTAAGGGCGTGTTGAAGCAGGTTAAATTCTTCGTTTTCATAAACGATTTTCTTTGTCAGTCCAAAACTATTTAATGGTTTTCCACGCAAACTAAATACCGCTTGAAGTTCGGGGTTTCGAGCTTTCGTAATCGAACCACTTGCCGAATCTCCTTCGGTGATAAACATTACAGTATCAAAACGCTTTTCGTTCTTCTCATCGTCTAAGTGAAAACGGCAATCTCTCAACTTTTTATTATGCAAATTGGCCTTTTTGGCTCTTTCATTAGCCAATTTTCTTACGCCTGCTAATTCTTTACGCTCACGCTCCGACTGCTCAATTCTTTTCTTGATTGCCTCTTTCACTGGCAAATTCATGTGCAGGAAATTATCCAGTTTTTCTTTCAAGAAATCACTGATAAATGTTCTGACGGTCGTAGAATTTGGTTCGGGCGAAATCGTAGCTGAACCGAGTTTAGTTTTGGTTTGAGACTCAAACACAGGTTCTTGCACACGAATCGAAATTGCCGCAATGACCGACTGACGAATATCTTCGGGAGCGTAATCTTTGCCAAAATGCTCTCTGATTGTGCGAACCAAAGCTTCTTTGAAACCCGAAAGGTGCGTTCCGCCTTGCGTGGTATTTTGTCCGTTTACGAACGAATAATATTCTTCACCATATTGGTTTCCGTGCGAAAGTGCCACTTCAATATCTTCACCTTTCAGATGAATAATTGGGTAACGCAGTGAATCTTCATCGGTTTTTCTTCTCAATAAATCTAAAAGTCCATTTTGCGAAATGTATTTTTGTTTGTTGAAAACAATCGTCATTCCTGCATTGAGGTAACAATAGTTCCAAATCATTGCCTCTACGTACTGTGGAATATAATGGTAGTTTTTGAAAATTGAAGCATCGGGTTCAAAACGCACCAAAGTACCATTTTTCTGCTCAGAATCAATAATTTGTGACTCGTCGGTCAGTTCGCCTTTATTAAATTCCGCCCATTTGGCTTTTCCCTCACGAAAGGCTGTTACTTTAAAATAAGAAGAAAGAGCATTGACGGCCTTCGTACCTACGCCATTCAAACCTACTGCTTTCTGAAAAGCCTTACTATCATATTTTGCTCCTGTATTAATTTTAGATACAACATCCACGACTTTCCCGAGCGGAATTCCACGACCATAATCACGCACTTCAACCTTTCCTTCATCGAGTTTTATCTCGATTGATTTTCCGTAACCCATTGCATACTCATCAATACAATTATCCATCACTTCTTTGAGCAAAACATAGATTCCATCATCCGCTGCCGAGCCATCTCCCAACTTTCCGATATACATCCCAGGGCGTAAACGGATGTGTTCTTTCCAGTCGAGCGAGCGAATACTGTCTTCATTATAAGTTGCTTCTTTAATCTCAGCCATTTTTTCTTAGAATATTTTGTAGTTCGGGGTTTTATTATTTACTTTGTATTTCAAAGTTCTTTTTAATACATACTTAACATGAAACAGCAACAAAATAAAAAATCTTGTGTTACTTTGCATAACTTTTTTGCTTGGCAAAAGAGCAAAACAGAAAGCAATTTGACAAATAACGTTATTGATATGAAATTAAGCAAGAATAGTTTTTCACAATTTTTTTTCAAAATTACGCTTTTTATACTGATTTTCAGCAAAACATTTGGACAAAATCCTGTTGCCACTCCTACAGGGCCAACTGCAATTCCGACAAATATTCCAGTCAATATTCCAACAACCTTACCCGCAAAAAATGGCAATCCGAATCAGGGAGCAGCCAATATGCCGCTTCCAGCAAAAAACAGAACTTTGAACAATGACCCTAATGCGATAAGAAATGTACAGGAAGCTCCAAATGACCAAAGAGCTATTAATAAAGAAGATTCATTGAGAATTATTCGTGAAGAAGAAGCCAATCAAGATGCAGCAAAGGCTACTATTAGAAGAAGGATTTTTGGTTATAATCTTTTCAATACAGTAAAATTTGACCCAACGCCTGCAATCAATATTGCAACTCCAAGCAATTATGTTCTGGGGCCAAATGACCAATTATTGATTGATATTTACGGGTATTCGCAGACGATGTTTAAGCCAATTATTACGCCAGATGGCTACGTAAACTTAGACAAAATTGGTTTAGTTTATTTGGCAGGTTCGACAATAGAGCAAGCCAAGGAAAAATTAAAAAGTCGCCTTTCCAAAATTTATATTGGTTTAAATCCGTATTCTGGTTTTCCTGCTAATACATTTTTGAACGTTTCACTCGGTAATATTAGAAGCATCAAAGTAACCGTTACGGGCGAAGTAATTGCTCCTGGAACTTACACGCTTTCTTCGCTTTCGTCGGTTCAAAATGCTTTATATGCTTGTGGTGGGCCAAACGATGTTGGTACTTATCGTAAAATCAACGTTATCAGAAATAATAGAATCGTAACAACATTTGATATATACGAATTATTGATGAATGGTTTTGCCAAAAATAACATCATTTTGCAAGACCAAGATATTATTCAAGTATTACCTTACGCTTCAAGAGTTGCGGTGAAAGGCAATACAAAAAGAGAAGGTTTATTCGAGCTTTTGGAAGACGAAAGACTTGACAAAGTAATTGAATATGCTGGAGGATTTGCTCCTTATGCCTATCAGCATCGATTGAAAGTTTATCGTAATACTACACGTGAAAGAAAACTTTTGGATGTAATGGAAGCTGATTTTACTAAATTCAAAATGCAAACTGGCGACTCGGTGGTCATCGAACGAGTTTTGGAACGCTTTGAAAATATGGTAGCAGTAAACGGAGCTATTTTCCGTCCAGGTGAATATTCTTTAGAAACAAGTCCCACACTTACGCAATTAATAAAGTCGGCAGAAGGTCTTAAAGGCGAAGCACTTACTGGCAGAATCTCAATCGTTCGCACACGTGAAGATATGATTGTTGAAAATATCTCAGTCAACTATGACGACATCATCAAAGGAAAAACTGCTGACGTTGTATTGAAACGTGAAGATGTCATTACGATTCCTTCAATATTCGACTTGACTGAGCCTGCTTATGTCAGGATTCAAGGTGCGGTGAATAATCCCGATGCACAAGCTGGCCTTGAAATACCATTTATAAGAAACATGACAATCGAAGACGTTTTGGTAAAAGTTGGTGGTTTATCAGAGTCTGCGTCATTATCAAGAGTTGAGGTTGTTCGTCGTAAAAGAAACGTTGACCCAACCTTGGCAAACGCCCAAATTTCGGATACATTTACTTTTAGTGTAAATTCAGACCTAAAAGTAGTTGACCAAACGGGAAACAAGTTTGTGTTATATCCTTTTGATGAAATCTTTATTCGTCGGTCTCCAAACTATATTGAGCAAACTTTTGCCGAAATCCAAGGTGAAGTTATCTTCCCCGCCATCTATG
Organism: Emticicia sp.; assembly: GCA_046291385.1. Lineage (GTDB taxonomy): Bacteria > Bacteroidota > Bacteroidia > Cytophagales > Spirosomataceae > Emticicia. Next base: position 3,471 of record JBKBSS010000162.1, read on the forward strand.
GCATTAAAAGCAAGACCGAAAAGATTTCAGATTTGGTTGAGCGTGCAGGCGGTCTAAGTCCACAAGCATATTTAGAAGGAGCAACTTTGGTTAGACAAATTCAGTTGAGTGATATTGAGCTTACGCAACGCCGAAAAGCTATCGAAGAAATTACGAATAGTGTAAGAGGCAATCAAGCTGTTGAAATCGAAGATGTAAATGCCACTACCGTATCATCAATTGGTATTAACCTAACCCGAATTATGCAAAACCCTGGCTCAAACGAGGACATGATTTTGCAAAATGGAGATATTATTAGAATACCAAAAAGACTCGAAACAGTACGTGTTCAGGGCGAAGTGCTTTACCCAACGACCGTAAAATATTTGGATGAAAAAAGTTTTATAAATTATGTTTCAAATGCAGGTGGATTCACTAAAAGGTCATTGAAAAGTAAATCATATATTTTATATGCAAATGGCTCAGTAGATAGAACTCGTAGGTTTTTGTTTTTAAATGTTTACCCTAAAGTTGCTCCTGGCTCAGAAATTATAATTCCACAAAAAACAGCTACTGCACAGCAGCAAATTGCACAAGTACAAGGCTTATTTGCAACTGTGGCAGGTACTATCACAACACTTATTGGTATTTTTACACTCTTACAAATTTCAAAATAATCCTTCGAGCAAAAGAAGTAATTAAAATGGCAGACTATCAAACCATACAAGAAGAGCAAATAAACACCAAAGATTTAATCAAGAAAGTAATCGGTGTTTTCAAACTCATAGGCCACGAATGGCGATTATTATTAATCAGCATCGCACTTGGTACTCTTATAAGTATATTACTTGATGTAAAGGAATTAAAAGATACGGATTACACAGGAGAAATCCAGTTTAATTTAGAGGCTGGTGGCGGCCAACAAATGGCTATGGGCGGCTTAGGTGGCCTTGCTGGTGCTTTTGGCATTAGCGGTGGTGCAAGTTCTAATGATTTGTTTAGTGGAGGAAACTTTGGGCTTTTGATTTCATCGAAAACGCTCTACGAAAAAGCATTGATGAAAGAGGTAATTATTGGTGGAAAGAAAACACTTTTTATTAATTTTTATAAAGATAGCAGCGATATTGCTAAAAAGGAATGGGGCGGAGATTTACTTCACGAACCAAATTTCAAGGCAATTAAATTTCATTTTACACCAAAATCGCCCAATGAGTTCTCGAAAGAAGAAAACATTTTGCTTGCTACAATTTACGAAAAACTCGTAGCTCAAACAACACTCCAACCACTTGATAAGGGTGGTTCGATTATGGTACTTTCGGCTACTACTAACAGCGAATATCTAACCCAAGTTTGGTTAGAAACATTATTGAAAACACTCAAGGAATTCTATATTGAGGTAAGAACTCAAAAAACACGAGATATTTATGAGATTCAGCTGGTTCGTTTGCGTGAATTAGAAGGAAAATTAAGTTCAACCGACCGCCAATTGGCCAATACTCAGTTTCAGAATCAAAATGCAGTTGACCCAACAGCACCGATGAGAACTATGCAGTTGAACCGTAGTAATAATTACGTATCCACTCAGTATTTTCAACAGTTGGCCGCCGTTGAGCAACTAAAAATGCAACTAATCAATATAACACCACTCTTGACGGTTTTACAACCAGTTCGTCTTCCACTCTTACAACGCACTTATACGGTTGGTGGAAATACGCAAACAGGAGCTTTCGTAGGGCTTTTCTTGTGCTTAGTTTTTATCATCATGCGAAAATCGTATCAAGAATTGATGAGTTAATTTGCCAAAAAATTAAATATAAGTTTTGCCTTCTATTTTGAAGGTTGTGATTAAATGGAAAGAGACGAAGTAGTTATAAAAGCAGGAAAATCGGCCTTGCATTATTGGAGAGAAGTTTGGCGACAAAGAGAATTATTTTGGATTCTCGGCAAGCGTGATGTGATGGTTCGCTACAAACAAACTGTTTTGGGCGTAGCTTGGGGGGTAATTAGACCATTAATGACCGCAATGGTTATGGTTTTTGCCTTCGGAAAAATCGCAAAACTTGAGCAAGATTCAAGCATTCCCTATATGCTCGTTGTCATTCCTGGGGTAATTATTTGGCTGTTTTTCTCGCAATCACTTTCCCAAATTAGCAATAGCATTGTCGGAAATGGAAACTTGGTTTCAAAAGTATATTTCCCTCGTATCATTATTCCCTTTAGCTCCCTTTTAGTAGGTTTGCTCGATGCAATGATTGCTTTTGCGATGTTTTTTGTGTTCTGTTTGTATTATCAATTTCTGCCAAGTTGGCACATTATTTTTGCACCAATATTCTTGTTTTTGGCTTATTTAGGAGCTTTTGGAGCGGGACTTTTAGCTTCTGTTTTGAACGTAAAATACAGAGATATTGCCCAAATTATTCCATTTGTAGTACAGTTTGGCTATTTTGTTTCGCCAGTTGCATACTCAAGTGAGCGTGTACACAACGAATGGTGGTATCCAATTTATAACCTCAATCCAGTAGCTGGTGCAATTGATGGCTTACGTTGGTGTTTACTGGGAGATTTCGCCGAATTTAACTGGCAAAGTTTTATTCCGATGCTCCTTTTTGTGACAATTTCGGTGCTATTTTCGATTTGGTTTTTCCGAAAAAACGAAAATTCATTCGTTGACCATTTATAATTAGCATTTAGCTATTAGCATTTAGCTGTTAGCTGTTATACTTACTTTTTATGCTAATAGCTAAACGCTAATAGCTTTTTTGCAGAAAATGAAAGCAATTTCGATTGAAAATATTTCAAAAAAGTATATTCTGAGTCATAAAAAGAAGAAATACCAAAACCTGAAAGAAAGTGTTTCTGGATTTTTGGGTGAACTTTTTACTTCAAAAGACGAAGAAGAAACAAAAGAAGTTTTCTGGGCTTTACGAAATGTAAGTTTCGACATTGAGCAGGGCGACCGCATCGGAATCGTTGGCTCAAATGGTGCTGGAAAATCTACTTTACTCAAGATTTTAAGCCGAATCACCGAGCCAACCAGCGGACAAGTGAAAGTAAATGGCCGAATGGCAAGTTTACTGGAAGTTGGAACAGGTTTTCATCCTGACCTCACAGGCCGTGAAAACATTTTTCTGAATGGAGCAATTTTGGGAATGAAACAACAAGAAATCAAACGCCAATTCGACGAAATTGTAAGCTTTGCAGGTATCGAAAAGTTTTTAGATACCCCCGTAAAACGCTACTCATCAGGAATGTATGTTCGTCTCGGCTTTGCGATTGCAGCTCACCTCGAACCCGAAATCTTAATTGTTGATGAAGTTTTAGCCGTTGGAGATTCTGAATTTCAGAAGAAATGTCTCGGCAAAATGAAAGATGTTTCGAGTAGCGGACGAACAATTCTATTCGTGAGCCACAACTCTACCGCCATCCAAGGACTTTGCAATAAAGCGGCATTCTTACAAAAAGGTAATTTGGTAAAATACGGTGAAGTTGGCGAAGTACTCCACGATTACATGACGAGTATTTCAAAATTCCAATTACAGCAAAATTGGGAAACGCCCGAAGAAGCTCCAGGGACTGACCAAGTAAGAATAAAAAATATTGAAGTAGTACCTGAATTTATCAATGGTAGTAAAAACATTGATGTTCGTACACCGTTAAAGATAAATATTGAGTTTTGGAATATGCTCGAATCCGCTCATTTGAATTTGAGTATGTTTTTATACAATATGACTGGCGAATGCGTGTTTAATGTAGGAAGCCAAGCCAAAACATTCTCGAAAGGTCTGATTAAAGGAATGCTCGAAATTCCAGCAAATTTCTTGAATGATGGTTCATACTATATTTCGGTAATGATTGTAAAGGATACTGCCGACCCAATTTATTTCATGGAAGATGCAATCAGCTTCGACGTGGCCGATTGGCGAGAAGGCACAAACTGGTACGGTAAATGGCCAGGAGCAGTACGACCAATCAATATTCCAGTGCAAACTTGGAAAGTTGATGGATTGATTTAAAATTGATAATAAATGTGGGACACCATGAGAGTGTTCCACATTTTGAAAATTTATATTTTTATAAAAACAAAGT
>JBKBSS010000163.1:0-4559 GCA_046291385.1 Emticicia sp.
TGTGTTGGCAGATTTTTGTTGAATCTGCAAGCGTTTTTAATTGTGTAAGTGTCTGATTATTAGGATGATACAAGATTAATGGTACGCTGTAAGCTCCTGCTGGAGTAGCATATTTTTTTTCGGTATTAAATTGCGTGTGGTCGGCCGTAATTACGAAAAGTGTATTTTTAAACCAGCTTTGTTTGGCGGCAGTTGCAAAGAAATGCTTCAAAGCCAAATCGGTGTAGCCCAAACTTTCGTGGATTTCGGCTGTTCCTTTCGGGAATTTCCCTTTGTATTGGGCTGGAATCGGGTAGGGGTGATGCGAACTCAATGTGAAAATACAGCCCACAAAAGGTTTTGTTTCTTTTGAAAGTTCAGCCGCAAAATATTGTAGATAAGGCTCATCAAAAATTCCCCAGTTTTTATCAAAATCAGTTTCCTCTTTCTCTTTTGGATATTGATTTAGGCCGTAATATTTATCAAATCCAGCGAGTTGCGAAAAGCCTTCAAAGCCCATCGACCCATTTCTTGCACCGTGAAAAAAAGATGAAACATAGCCATGCTTTTTTACGATACTTCCCAAACCCGCAAACTTATTCGATTGATAACTCGAAGTAATAAAAGGCTCTTCAATCAATTGCGGAATTGCAGCGGTAATAGCGGGCATTGCAATGATAGATTCTCGACCACTGGCAAAACAATTTTCCATGAAAAGGCTACTTTTTGCCAAAGAATCCAAAAACGGCGTGTAACCTTTATACGGATTTTTATAGCCCATGTATTCCTTGCCAAAACTTTCGAGAATAATGATTACAACATTCTGTGGTGTTGGATTTGCTGAAAAATGCGAACTTCTGTCTCGTTTGACTAAACTTTCAACTGTCTGACTATTAGTGAAATAACTAACTTTTTCTGTGCCTTTTGCATCAATCGTAGTCAAAAAAGTAAAAGTTGTATTGAGCGTAAGATTTCCCAAATGATTATCGTGTTGCTCAAATGCTTGGTTGATTCTGAGCGGTTTTTCTTGAAATCCTCCTCGGAAAAACAATATTGTGAAGCCGATTCCAAGTAGGCAAATGATAGATTTTAAAATCATTTGGCGACGATTATTTTGCAAAGAGATTCTTATAAAGTTGGGGCTGTTTGGCGTAAATTTTACAAAAAGGAAACCTACAAAAATCCAAAGAAAAATCAAATACCAATATGTGCCAAGTAGGCTAAATGATTGGGCAAAAACATCGCCCATGATGCCAAAAATCTCAAAAATTGTTCGTCTGCCAATAAATTTATAATATTCAAAATCGGTAATATTTGTCCAAAAGAAAACGATGTTCGGAATCCAATAAAGATATTTCAGCAAGCTTTGATAACTTTGTTTTTCTGTGAACTTAAACGGCAATAAAGAAGCTATCGTAAACAAAATATTACTGATAAAAATAGCCGATAAATCGAACTTTATTCCGTATAAAAAAGCATAGCTAATTTGTTGAGCATCAGCAAATTGAAAAGATTTGATATTGAAAACAAGAAACAGAAATCGGAGTAAGAAATAAAAGATAAGTAACCACGTAATACGCTTCAACCACACGAGTAAATACATAAGAAAAGCCCCAAGTTGGGTTAATTTATTGTTAAATTTGGTGCAAAATTAATAAAAATAAGGTCTGACGGCACGTCTGACTCAACAATCTTTTACCTTAATAAAAAGATGGATTTAATTACTTTCAAGAAAACATTATCCGAAAATCAAGTTCCGAAAAACCTTCCAGTTTTGGTGCAGGCTCTCTGGCACGACGCCAAAGGGGATTGGGAATCTGCTCATAATATTGCCCAAACCAAAGAAGGAACGCTGGCTTTCGACCAACTTCATGCCTATTTGCATCGCAAAGAAGGCGATAAATTTAATGCTAATTATTGGTATCGTCGGTGCGGCGAATCAATGCCCAAAATCTCGCTCGAAGAAGAATGGGAAGTGCTGGTTGAGCGATTTTTGTAAGAAAAAGGTCTGACGGCACATCTGCCCCAAAATCGAACGAAATAAAGTTACGTTCCACGAATAAAGTATTAAATTGCAGAAAATTAAAGAATTAATAATCATTTGCAGGTTATCAAATGATGTTTAGAAGAAATATATGAATTATTTATCGGCCGAGAATATCGGAAAAAATTTAGGAGAGCGTTGGTTATTTAAGAATCTTACATTTGGGATTTTACAAGGCGAAAAAGTAGCATTGATTGGCTCGAATGGTTCGGGAAAATCCTCAATGCTCAACATGATTATTGGAAAAGCAGACATTGACGGTGGCGAAATCAGTATCAGAAAAGATATTAGGGTTGGGTATTTAGACCAAGAACCCGATTTTCAGGCAGGACAAACGGTTATGGAAACGATTTTTGCTATCGAAAACTCTAACACAAAAGCCGTCAAAGAATACGAAGACGCATTGCTTTCGGGCGATGATAACCGAATTGCTAACGCAATCGAGCAAGTAGATAACCTGAAAGCGTGGGATTATGAAACTAAAGTAAAGCAAATTCTTGCTAAATTGGGCATCGAATATTTTGATAAATTGGTAGGGAATCTTTCGGGTGGACAGAAAAAACGTGTGGCTCTTGCCCGTGTTTTAATCGAAGAACCCGATTTTTTGATTCTCGATGAGCCAACCAACCACCTCGACCTTGATACTATCGAGTGGCTCGAAGGCTATCTTTCTTCGGCCAATATTACGCTACTTTTGGTTACGCACGACCGTTATTTTTTGGATAAAGTCTGCAACCGAATTTTGGAACTGGCTAATAGTAAGGTACTTAAATATGCTGGAAGCTACGCTTACTACTTGGAGAAAAAAGAAGAGCAAGAAGCCGTAGATGCCGCCACTCAGAAAAATTATCGTAATTTATTGCGTAAAGAGTTGGAGTGGATGCGTAAACAACCAAAGGCTCGTGGCACAAAATCGCAGAGTAGAATTGATGCTTTCTATGATTTGAAAGAAAAAACCGTGAAAAAAGGCCCCGAAGAAAAGCTCGAATTGAGCATGAAAATGGAGCGTATGGGTAGCAAAATCATGGAAATTCAGCACATTAGTAAGTCATTTGATGATAAAAAATTGATTTCAGAATTTAGTTATACTTTTAAGCGTGGCGACCGTATCGGAATTGTGGGAAAAAATGGCATGGGCAAAAGCACGATGCTCGAAATTTTGACCGAACAACTCAAACCCGATATGGGGCGTGTCGTTAAAGGCGATACCATCAAACTTGGGTATTATTCGCAGTCAGGTTTAGATTTTGATGAAGGTCAGCGTGTGATTGAAGTTGTGCGTGAAATTGCTGAATACGTAAAAATGGCCGACGGAACGGAACTTTCAATCTCTAATTTCTTGACGCTCTTTTTGTTTCCGCCCGCTATGCAATATAGCTTTGTGAGCAAATTGAGTGGAGGCGAAAAACGTCGTTTGCAGTTATTGAAAATCTTGGTTCAGAATCCAAATTTCTTAATTCTTGACGAGCCAACCAATGATTTAGACATTGCAACGCTCAATGTTTTAGAAGATTTTCTACTGAATTTTGGCGGTTGTTTGTTGGTTGTTTCTCACGACCGTTATTTCATGGATAAATTAGTTGACCACCTTTTTGTATTTGAAGGCGATGGTTATATCAGAGATTACCCAGGAAACTATACAGATTATCGTTCGTGGAAAGAAGATAAGGAGGAGCAAGAAATTGCTGAAAAAGAAAAACAAGCGTTTTTGAAAGCGTTAAGCTTGAAGCCTATTGCTGTTCAGTCGAGTGAACCTAAGCGTAAAATGAGCTTCAAAGAGCAAAAAGAATACGAAAACTTGGCCATCGAAATTGAAGTTTTGGAGAAGAAAAAGGTTGTTTTGGTAGAAAAAATGAACGCAGGCGAAGGTTCGCACGAAGAATTAGCCGCTTGGGCAAAAGAGTTTGAAGAAATTTCAAACACGATTGAAGAAAAAGAACTCCGCTGGTTAGAATTGGCTGAAATGGCATAAGTTAGTGATTTAAGATTTTTTGCTACATAACATCCCCTTACCCCCTTTGATGGGGGCAGGGGGATGTAAAGAATATTTTTATTTTGTGGACTCTATTTCAACCTATATACCAATGAATTATTTTAGACTAACAACTGTTTTTTTATTGTTGATTACCTCGACAAGTTTTGCACAAAGCCAATCTGTAATTGAAATTCAGGGCTATAACCATGTCGGACTTTACGTAAAAGACCTCAGAGAAAGTGCCAAATTTTACCGTGAAATCATTGGTTTAAAGCCAGTTGACGTGCCAGATAATTTGGTGGCTATCAGACGTTGGTTTCAGATTGGGCCGAATCAGCAATTGCATTTATTGCTTGGCCGAAACGAGCCAGTAACAAATAATGATAAAAACGGTGGGCATTTTTCGCTAACAATTCCGAAGAATTCGGCTGATAAAATTGAGGTATTTTTAAAAGAAAAAAGCTTGCCTTATGTCCGTCAGAAACGTTTTGATGGAGCATATCAGATTTATGTTACTGACCCAGATGGCTACGTAATTGAGCTAAATGAGCCAAAAATTGA
>JBKBSS010000163.1:4654-7495 GCA_046291385.1 Emticicia sp.
AGAAACGTTTTGATGGAGCATATCAGATTTATGTTACTGACCCAGATGGCTACGTAATTGAGCTAAATGAGCCAAAAATTGAGTAGTTAGTAAAAGAAACTTCAGACAACAAAACCGATTGTTCTGTTAAATGGGCAATTAAAATTATAAAATATTCCGATGGAACAGATTAGCGAATGGTTTAAATATTTGATGGATTCCGAAGAATTGATTCGGACGGGAGGGTTGATAACAATAACCTTGATTATCTTTATTGAAAACGGAATCATTTTTGGATTCTTTCTTCCTGGCGATTATCTACTTTTCCTTTCGGGAGTATTTTGTGGTACAAAACTATTGGATGTTCCCGTAACGCTATTGATGTTTTGTGTTTTTTCTGCCGCTGTGCTGGGGTCTCTTTTGGGTTATGTTACGGGCAGGTTTTTTGGAAATAATATTCAGACCCGACCCGATTCATTATTTTTCAAGAAAGAATATATCATTAATACGCACAAATATTTTGAGAAATATGGTAGTCAAACCTTGATTATTGCTCGTTTTTTACCAGTTGTTCGTACTTTTTCGCCAGTCTTAGCAGGAATTGTAAAAATGAATTTTTATAAATTTATGCTTTATAATGTTTTGGGCGGGTTGATTTGGACGATTGTTTTGGTAGGCGGTGGTTTTTATTTCGGTGAAAAATTCCCGTGGATTGTTGATTACGTTCAGTATATTATTTTCTTTTTCTTAGGAATTACCACTTTCACGGTCATTAAAGGATACCTCAATGCAAAAAAAGGATTGAAAGATATGTAAAACCCAGTTTTTAAGGAAGGCTTCGTTCCAAACGAAGCCTTCTTTTTTATTTCTTATTATTCAGCTGTATTATCTTTAAACCAACCTGCATACATTACATAATTATTGGCGGTTCGCATAAAAACTTCTCCGAGTTCGGGCGTTACTGCCTTCAAAAATTTCGCTGGATTTCCTGCATAAATACTTCCTGCTGGCACAACCGTATTTTGTGTCACGATTGCCCCTGCGGCAATGATTGAGTTTTTGCCGATTATAGCTCCATCCATAATTATAGCCCCCATTCCAACCAAAACTTCGTCTTCAATCGTGCAGCCATGCACCACCGCATTGTGGGCGATACTTACGTTATTGCCGATAATAGTTTTTGATTTTTGATAAGTGCAATGTATCACCGCTCCGTCTTGAATATTTACACGGTCGCCCATGATGATAGCATTTACATCGCCACGAATAACGGCATTAAACCATACGGTGCAATCTTTGCCCATCGTCACATCGCCAACGATTGTTGCATTGGGAGCAAACCAACAATTTTCGCCATTTAGCGGCATTTTTCCTAAAACTGGTAAAATAAGAGCCATAGAGTAGTGTTTTTGTAAAAATGAATTAAATATTCCTCAAGTATTACGAATGTAAAGTTAAAAAATGATTTTTTAATACTAATATTTTGATTGATTGCCGTAATTATATTTTCAAGAAAACAATGAGTTTAGTCAAGTCAAAACCTGATTGAAAGCATTATTGAGTTGGTAAAGAATCAGTTATGAGTTTATTTTTAATCATATAAACTTTGATGTTTGAAGAAGAACTTTACTGAAAAGTAATAACTCATCCAAATCTTGAAATTTCAATGAAAAAAATCCTCGTTCCGACCGATTTTAGTCCAATTGCCAACAAAGCCCTTGATGTGGCAGTAAAAATAGCTCGTTTCAATGGTGCAACTATTGAGCTACTCAATGTAAGTGTATATCCAGTGCAAGATATTAATACTTATTATTCGCTGTATGGTGCATCGGGTGTGTTGATTGATGATGCTTGGAAGCATGTTTTGACCAAAGCCAAAACCGAACTTGATGAACTGATTGCTAAATATGAAGGCGTAAAAATCAAAGCGTTAGTCGATGAAAATAGTGATAGATTTATAGATTCAGTCTTGAATCATAAAGCTGATTTGATTGTCATGGGGTCGAATGGGGCAGAAGGTCTCAAAGAGTTTTTTGGTGGCTCGAATAGCGAAGAAATCGTAAGAATGGCTTCTTGTCCAGTCTTGGTTATAAAAGGCGATAAGCATACATTTGAGCCTAAAAAAGTTGTCTTTACTGTTGATTTGACACACGAACAATTTCTCAAAAAAGCGATGCACCTTCTGCCATTTAAAGATGCCGAACTACATTTTCTTTATGTTGATACTGCCTTGAAAGCAGTAAATTATGCAGAAATAAAAGAAAAAATGCAGGAAATGACCACTAAATTAAAATTATCGAACTGTAAATTCGTCATTCAAGAAGCGACGACTATTGATGCGGGAATTTTAGATTATGTAGAGGAAATTGATGCTGATTTAGTGGTGATGTACACCCACGGACGGACGGGTATCAGCCATTTTTTTAGAGGAAGTATTGCCGAAGATGTAGTAAATCATGCCAAGGTGCCAGTATTTACTTTTGTTGAAAACTGAGATAAAAAAAGGAAGGCTTCGTTCAAAACGAAGCCTTCCTTAAAACATTTCATCATTAATCTACCACAAACTCTTGTCGTAGTTTTTTATCCCCTAATTCGAGTTCTACAAAATAAGTGCCTTTAGCGAGCTTATTGGTCGGTAAATACTTGGTTTGTGTACCCAAACTTTCAGAAAAATGGTCGATTAGCGTTACAATTAATTGGTCTTTAGAGTCTTTCAACGATAATTTGACATAACTCGGCTGATTGATTCTGAAAATAATTTCCTTCAATTTAGAAGTTTCAGTGTCTTTGGTCGAAAACGCTGAACTATCAGCCGAAGCAGTAGCTTTCTGATTTGCCACAAATGCCGCTTGAACACAATCT
>JBKBSS010000164.1:0-7485 GCA_046291385.1 Emticicia sp.
ACGCTCATCATGAACCCCGAAATTATGCTTTACGATGAACCAACGGCGGGCCTCGACCCAATTACGTGCATCGAAATCAATGAGTTAATCAATGAAGTAAAAGAAAAATACCATACGAGTTCAATTATTATTACTCACGACCTTACTTGTGCCAAACAAGTGGGCGACCGAGTGGCGGTTTTGTTCGACGGAAATTTCAAGTTTCAAGGTACATTCGATGAGGTTTTCAAAAATCAAGACCCTCGAATCAAAAGTTTTTATGATTATAATTTTACAGAAAATTAAAAGTAAATAGATGGCTAATCCAGAATCTTCACAAAGAATATCGGCAAAAGTTGGACTTTTTGTTGTTATCGGAATCGCAATACTCGCTGCAAGTATTCTTACGCTCGGTACGATGCGAAAAAGTTTTATTACCCGAATTGATGCCAACGCAACTTTTGTAAACGTCAACGGACTCACGAAAGGAAATAATGTTTGGTTTTCGGGCGTGAAAGTAGGCACGGTACGAGAAATTACATTTACACCCGATTCAAAAGTAAAAGTTTCGTTTAGTATCGAAGCTGAATCTCAGAAGTTTATCAAGAAAGATGCACTGGTCAGAGTAAGCTCCGATGGCTTGATTGGCAACCCAATTATTTTGATTTCGGGAGGCTCGGCTTCTGTTCCGATGATTGAAAATGGGCATGAATTTCGCATCGAAAAAGAAGAATCAACGCAGGAAATGATGAAAACCTTGCAGGCGAATAATAAAAATATTTTGTCGATTACCGAAGATTTGAAAAGTTTGGTAGCCGATATTCGTGGTGGACAAGGTTCAATTGGTAAGCTAATGAAAGATGAAGCAATGTACGCAAATCTGACTAAATCGCTCGCAACGGTTGAAGCCGCCACAAGAGATTTGAAACAAGGTACATCGGGCTTGGCTACGCTTACCGATAAACTCAATGCCGAAGGAAATTTTGTCAACTCGATTGCAACGGATAAAGAAATGTATCCTTCAATAAAAAATACGATTTCGACTTTACAGACAACTTCTGAAAATCTGAAACAAACATCGTTGGCAGCCAAACAAATGGTTGATAATTTGGAACAAACCTCTAAGACTATCAATAAAATAACGACTAATACAACGTCGCCCGTTGGAGTTTTGCTACATGATGAAAAAACTGCCAATAACATCAAAGAAACCATCAGTAATTTGGAAAGCAGCAGTGCTAAACTCGACCAAAACATGGAAGCTTTGAAGCATAATATCTTTTTCAGAAGGTATTTCAAGAAACAAGCAAAAGAGCAGGAAGTCAAAAAAGAGTAGTTAACAATTATTAGTTACCAGCCACTTTTAACAAACAAAAAGCCCTACCAAAAGATAGGGCTTGTGCGTTCAAGGTTATTACAGATTTTCTGCCGCAAATTGCGTAAAATCCTCTTTAAGCGATGCAAAAATTGGTTCAAAAATTTGCATTCTATCTCTTAGTTCGGCATCATCTGCCAATTTTCGGTGCGTGTACGCCACAGAGTTTTCTTTAATATTGGCTATAATTTGGTCTTCTGCAATATTTATAGCGTGTTTGAGGTGGTCGATTTCGTTTTTCTGAATCAGAAAACGATTCTGAAATTGTTCTACTTTAATTTTAACGTTGGTGTCAGTATTTTTTGCACTTACTTCCGACAAGCGGTTGGTCAAAATCCTCAATTCATCTTCATAAAATGCCATATTTTTGTCCCATTCTTGGTGGTCTTGGTGTAAGTCGGTGATGTACTTTTGATTATCCATATTTTTTTATTGTGTTTTTGTTTCCTCAAAAGTCAGCGTTTTTTCTGATTTCAAATATGATATTTATCAAGTTTGGGTGTGTTGAAAATCAGTTAAGTAAAACGACAAATTTAGATTTACTATAAATCTGGGTTGCTTGCATCTACGACCTTTTTACTACACTTCAAAAAACATTAAAATTGAACCAGATACACTTTAGGTAAAACAAAAAAAGTGCCTTCCTTGGATGATATTTACAACAAAATGACCGTAGAATAAAGAAAAATAAGTAAATATGGAGTAAAAATATATCTTTGTAGCAGAATAGATTGTTTTGAAACTGGCTGTGAAAGATAACGCTCAAATAATTACGATTAAAGACATTGCACGAAAGTTTAAATGCTCTCCTTCGACGGTTTCAAGGGCATTGAACGATAACCCCGTGATTAATGAAGAAACTCGTAAGACGATTCACGAATATGCCGAAAAAATGGGTTATCAGCGAAATATCATTTCGTTAAGTTTGCTCAATAAATCGTCGAAAACGCTGGGCGTAATTTTGCCAAATATCAATCATTTCCATGAATCTTCGATGCTCGAAGGGCTGCAATCTACTTTTCAGCCACTCGGATATTTACTCAATATTTGTGTAACCAACGAAAGCTACGAACTCGAAAAGCAGTACATCGAACGCCTACTGGCCAATCGTGTTGATGGTATTTTCTTGTCTATTTCGCAGGAAACTTACGATGGCGGGCATTATGAACACATCGAAAAGGTTGTCAGACGAGATATTCCTTTGGTATATATCGACCGAAAATATGATGCTGCTTTGGCTAATGGCGTAATCGTTGATGATTACGACGGGGCATTTATGGCTACTCAGCATCTGATAGAAATTGGCTGCCGAAGAATTGCCCATTTGCGTGGGCCAAAAGGCTTGACGGTTTCGGAATATAGATTTAATGGCTACCGTGATTGTTTGCTAAAGCATAATTTTTCGATTGATGAAACACTGATTTGCACAACCAATTTTGAAGTAGAAAGTGCTATTGAACCAACCAAACACTTGCTTGATTTACCCGAAAAACCCGATGCTATTTTTGGCGTAAACGACCACGTGTGTATCGGTGCAATGTCGGTGATTCGAGAAAAGAACATGCTGATTCCACAGGAAATTGCACTCGTTGGCTTCGATGACTCGCCGATTGCCCAATATTTTTGTCCGCCGCTGAGTTCGGTACAGCGGCAGAGTCGGCAAATTGGTTTGGAGGCTTCCGAACTCCTTTTGGGGCAATTAAACAATAATATGCTTGATAGCAAGGTTTTAGCTTCAAAACTTATTGTGCGGGAATCTTCGAGAAGATAAATTTTACCAAATCATTCTCAACCTAAAAAAAACAAAATATGCAAAAACAAATCCTAACTCTCACTTTAACTGCGATAGTGCTACTATACGTAGCTTGCCAAAAACAGCCCAACGAACCTGCGGCGGTCATTCCTACCACTCCAACAGTGCCACCTGTGGTCACTAACGTTGAATACAAAATTGATAAATCGACACCAATTTGGGCCGATGAATTTGATTATAAGGGCTTGCCCGATAGTAAAAAATGGGGTTATGACATTGGTGGCGATGGCTGGGGAAATCAGGAAAGTCAATATTACTCGAAAGAATTAAAAAATGCTCGTGTGGAGGATGGGAAGTTAATTATTGAAGCTATCAAAGAAAGATACGAAGGCCGTAATTATTCTTCAGCACGCTTGGTTAGTAAAGGAAAAGGCGATTTTCTGTACGGCAGAATTGAAATAAAAGCCAAACTACCGAAAGGGCGTGGTACTTGGCCAGCCGCTTGGATGCTCGCAACCGAACAAAACTACGGAGCAAGTTACTGGCCAGATAATGGCGAAATCGACATCATCGAACACGTGGGTTTCGACCAAAATCGTATTCATGGAAACATCCATACAAAGGCGTTCAATCATTCGATTGGCACCAATAAAGGCAATAACATAGTGGCCGAAAGTGATGTATCAGATAATTTTCATGTATATGCTTGCGAATGGCTACCCGACAAAATAACGATTGAACTTGACGGAAAACCATATTTTACATTCAATCGGCCAAGTAAACTTTGGCAAGAATGGCCGTTCGATAAGAAATTCCACATTCTACTCAATATTGCCGTTGGCGGTAGTTGGGGTGGTCAACAAGGCATCGACGATAGCATTTTTCCGCAAAGAATGGAAGTTGATTATGTAAGAGTTTATCAAGCTGTGAAGTAAAATTTAGTCCACGGTCGATAGCGAGCGGCGTTCCGATTCACAGTTTAACAGGACAATTAAAAATGCCCTCTGAAAAGATTTTCGGAGGGCATTTTTACATTTACCATTAATCATTCACCATTAAACATTACCTATATCCAATCAATTCCCTTTTTCAATAAGCTCAAAGTGCGTTCTTCGGGGCTATTGGCTTGCGGTTTGTAATCATAAACCCAGTTGGCTACTGGCGGAAGGCTCATCAAAATCGACTCCGTGCGGCCATTCGTTTCGAGGCCGAACTTTGTTCCTCTATCCCAAGCTAAATTAAATTCAACGTAACGCCCCCGACGCAACATTTGCCAAGTTTTTTCTTCTTCTCCGAAAGGAATCTGAGCATTTTTTGCCATCAAATGTGTATAAATCGGAGCAAAAGATTCCCCAATAGATTTCACAAAATCAAAAGTTTCTTCTCTTGTTTTTGTGTCATCTGTTAAAGCCTCTTTAGGGGTTTGGGCGACCGACGCTTCGGGTGTTTTCAAATAATCAAAAAAGATACCTCCTACCCCACGGGTTTCTTGGCGGTGTGGAATATAAAAATAATTATCGGCCCATTCTTTGTATTTTTTGTAGGCATCGACATCGTGTTTATCACAAGCATTTTTCAGTTGTTGATGAAACCAACGAGCATCTTCATCAACCACATAATGCGGCGTGAGGTCGATGCCTCCACCAAACCACGAAATGCCGTTCGACATTTCAAAGTATCGAACATTCATGTGAATAATCGGCACCATCGGACTCACAGGATGCTGCACAATACTCACGCCAGTAGCAAAATAATCGGCTTTTTCTTCGAGTTTTAGCTGTTTTTGTAAAGCATCAGAAGTTTCGCCCGTCACGACCGAAAAATTTACGCCGCCTTTTTCAATAATATTTCCGTTGGTAATGACACGAGTTCTGCCGCCGCCGCCGCTGTGATGCTGCCAATTATCTTCTTGAAATTTGCCTTTTCCATCGGTCGCTTCGAGGGCTTGGCAAATATTATCTTGGAGGGTTTTGAAGTATTCGGCAATATTTTCTTTGGATAACATAAGATTCTTTTGAAATTTTGTAACAAAGTTAGAATAAGATTGAAGAGTTTTAAAGAATAATGTAATTACGAATTACAAATCACAAATCACGAATTTCATAAAACCCTTAATATCAATATTTTAACTACCAAGCAAGTACTTTCAATATTCATAAAATTGCAATGAAGTAAGCTACGCTACCGAATTGAAATTCGTAATCGCACGGGCGACCCCGTCGTAAATCATAAATCGTAAATCTAAAATCGTCCCATGTTTTCATTAAACAAAGTTATTCGTCAACATATTCTTTCACTTACGCCCTATGCCTCGGCTCGTGATGAGTATTCGGGCAAAGAAGGCACATTTTTGGATGCCAACGAAAACCCTTTTGGGTCAGTAATTTCGGGAAACTACAACCGCTACCCCGACCCTTATCAGTGGACAGTAAAAGAGAAATTGGCAACGATAAAGAAAGTGCGTCCAACGCAAATTTTCTTGGGTAATGGCTCGGATGAAGCCATTGATTTGGTGATTCGTGCCACTTGCGAGCCTCAACAAGATAATATTCTGATTTTGCCACCCACTTACGGAATGTATAAAGTTTGTGCTGATGTTCAGAACGTTGCCGTAAAACAAGTGCCGCTAACGCCTGACTTTCAAGTAGATACGAAAAAAGTACTCGAAACGGCTGACGCAAACACAAAGATTATCTGGATTTGTTCGCCCAACAATCCTTCGGGAAATATTATCGAAAGAGCTTCAATTTTGCATATTTTAGATAATTTCAATACTGGCTTGGTAGTTGTTGACGAAGCCTACATTGATTTCGCCCAAGAAGAATCTTTCACGAAGTTATTGGATAAATACCCACATCTGGTCGTGATGCAAACATTCTCAAAAGCTTGGGGATTAGCAGCATTACGTCTGGGAATGGCCTTTGCTTCGGAGGAAATCATCAAGATTTTGAATAAAATCAAGTATCCTTATAACCTCAATGGCGTTACGCAAAAATTGCTTTATGCGGCTTTGGGAAAAGAGGAGAAAAAAGATAAATACGTAAAACAGATTTTGAAAGAACGTGAACGTTTGCACAAAAAACTGGCCGATTTGAGCATGGTAAAACATATTTTTCCATCAGATTCTAATCAATTATTAGTAAAATTTACCGATGCCAATGCTATTTTTCATTATTTAATTGAACACAAAATCATTACCCGTCTGCGTTCAAACGTTATTTTGTGCGAAGACTGCATCCGTATTTCGGTAGGTACAAAAAAAGAAAATGATATACTTTTGAAGGCTTTGAATAAATACTAAAATGACCAACCTACAACAAGCATTTTCACCCGATGATTTTCGTAAAAATGCCCATAATTTAGTCGATTTACTGGCCGATTATCTCGAATCTGCTCAAAATCAGACTTTTGAAAGTGTAATTCCATACCAAGAACCCGACGAAGCGTTGGCTTTTTGGCAAGCAGATTATGAGCAAGGAGCAGGAAATATTGAAGACTTTTTCAAGAAAACTATCGAAAAATCTACTCATTTGCATCATCCACGCTACATGGGGCATCAGGTTACGCCGCCGCTACCGATTACGGCAATCGCCAGTATGCTATCGGGCTTGCTCAATAATGGCATGGCGGTTTATGAAATGGGCTTGGTTTCAAATCCTTTGGAGAGAATTTTATCGGAATTATTGGCCAAAAAAATTGGCTTTGATAAAAACGCCAGCGGCTTGCTGACTTCGGGCGGAACGTTGGCAAATCTTACGGCATTATTGGCCGCTCGTGCCGCCAAAACCGATGTTTGGGAAGACGGTAACGAAGAAAAACTGGCCGTTATGGTTTCGGAAGAAGCTCATTATTGCATCGACCGTGCCGCTCGAATTATGGGAATGGGCAGCGAAGGAATCATTAAAGTTCCGACGAATGAAAAGCTACAAATCCGAACCGATTTATTAGAAAAATACTATAATGAAGCTACCGAAAAAGGTTTCAGAGTGATTTGTATCGTGGGCAGTGCTTGCTCAACTTCGACTGGAAGCTACGATAATTTGGCAGAAATTGGCAGTTTCGCCCAAAAACATAATCTTTGGTTTCACGCTGATGGAGCTCACGGTGGAGCAGTTGTTTTCTCCGAAAAATACAAACATAAAGTTGAAGGTATGGAGCAAGCCGATTCGGTGGTAATTGATTGGCACAAAATGCTGATGACTCCCGCACTGGCAACGGCCTTGATTTTCAAACGGGATGAAGACTCCTTCAAGACTTTTCAGCAGAAAGCTCAATATTTGTGGGCAAATCAACACTCAAAAGATTGGTTTAATTCGGGAAAACGTACTTTTGAATGTACAAAATTGATGATGAGTCTGAAAGTGTATTCGATTTTAAA
>JBKBSS010000165.1:0-7468 GCA_046291385.1 Emticicia sp.
CTTAAAATTTTTCTCTAAAAAAAACAAGCACTTACTCTTTTTGTTTAGATAAGTGCTTGACTTACAACAATTTATAAGATTTTTAATGAAAAATATTGGTAAAAGACAATTTCTGTGTAGTAAGAAATTGTTATGCACGCCTAATATTATTTTGAACCCATAATATTATGTCCCATTTTATCTCTTTTGGTTTGTAAATATTGTTCATTATGAGGATTTGAGGCAATCTCAACGGGAATCGAATCAATTATTTCTAAACCATAGCCAATCAAGCCCGCTCGCTTTTTAGGATTATTTGAAATCAATCTCATTTTTTTGATTCCCAAATTGCGTAAAATTTGAGCTCCAACGCCATAGTCACGCTCGTCCATTTTGAAACCTAACTCAAGATTTGCCTCTACGGTATCACGCCCCATTTCCTGCAATTTGTAGGCTTTTAGCTTATTCAACAGACCAATTCCTCGGCCTTCTTGGTTCATATATAATATAACGCCTTTGCCTTCTTTTTCTACCATTTCCATAGCAGCATGAAGTTGCGGGCCACAGTCACAGCGGCACGAGCCAAAAATATCGCCCGTTACGCACGACGAATGCACACGTACCATAATTGGCTCGTTTTCATCCCAAGTGCCTTTGATGAGTGCCAAATGTAATTGGTCGTTATCCAGTTGGCGAAAAGCAACCATATCAAAATTTCCCCATTCGGTTGGCATATTTACGCCAATTTCACGCTTTATTAATGACTCTTTTTCGAGGCGATATTCAATCAAATCTTTGATACTGACCAGTTTAAGATTAAACTTTTTGGCAATTTCAAATAATTGTGGCAAACGTGCCATTGTACCGTCTTCGTTCAGAATCTCAATCAAAACGCCCGCAGGTTGAAGCCCCGCCAAAACAGCCAAATCAATGGCAGCCTCGGTATGCCCCGAACGGCGAATTACGCCACCTTCGGCAGCTCGCAAAGGAAAAATATGACCTGGGCGGCCTAAATCTTCGGGTTTTGTGTTAGGGTTTACGAGTGCCTGAATGGTTTTTGCACGGTCGCTGGCCGAAATTCCTGTGGTGCAGCCATTGCCCAATAAATCGACCGATACAGTAAAAGCCGTTTCGTGTTGGGCAGTGTTTTTGCCCACCATCATCGTCAGTTCTAATTCCTCGCAACGCTTTCTTGTGAGTGGAGTACACATCAAACCTCGGCCTTCTTTGACCATGAAATTGACCATTTCGGGCGTGGTTTTTTCGGCGGCACAAATAAAATCACCTTCATTCTCACGGTCTTCGTCATCAACAACGATGATTATTTCTCCATTACGAATCGCTTCGATTGCGTCTTCTATGTGGTCTAATTTCATTTATCTTTTTAAGTTCTATATAACTAACAAACTGTTTTACTACCGAAAACGTTTACAAAGGTAACAGATTTCAAGAAAACAGCCCCCAAAATTATTTTATACCGAAGTAATATGACCAAAAGAATGTCTAAAGTTTTGGCAAACCAATTCAAGTTGTAACTTTCAAAAAATAGAACCACAACGGCGAGCCATGCAGCTCCATTTTTACAATGAATTTGATTGGTTATAACTCACGTCAAACCGTACTAATGAAAGCGTTGAAAATGACGATGTTGTAAAACTATGACAAACCAAAAGACAAACTTTAACAATATTTTTCACAAAAAAGCCACCCAAAACTCAATATTTTGAATGGCTTTTTGTGGCTACATCAAGAAAATCAATCTAATTTTTCTTTGATGTCTTTTTTTACTTCTTGGGCTTTTTCAGCCACTTTTTCGCTCATTTCCTCTGCTTTATCTTTGGCTTTTTCCCAAGTTTCTTTGAATCTTTCTTTCAAATCTTCCATTTTATCTTGAGCTTTTTCACCCAAATCTACCGCACCGATTTTCAAATCATCTATCTTTTCTTGAAGCTCTGATTTTGCTAAACCTGCTTTTTTTTCAAGGGTTTCAGCTTTGTGCTGACCCGCTTCTTTCAATAATTCTTCTTTTGGACTTGTCATGGTTGATAAGTTTATTTGATTTAATTGAGTAAAAACTATTGGTGGATTTTAGAATGTAAATCCAATATTTACTTGACCGACAGAGTTTTTAGAATCACCCAAAAATGTTTGAGCGACACTCGTATTGGCAATTTTCTGTAAACCGTGGCTATAACGAGTGCCTATTATCAATTTACCGACATAAAAACTCAGACCTGCCGAAAGACCATAATCGAAACTTTTATAATTGTCTTTATCCAGCAAAATCTCGTTCGACGAACCGTTGTCTGACTTACTTTTTGACGAAGAATTTACTAAATATCCGCCATAAGCACCCGCATGAATATCAATTACATTTCCGATTTTGTAGGTAAGCAACAAAGGCACTTCGGCATAATCTAACTTGAAGGTAGTTTCACCTTGAAACGTATTCAAAATATCGTATCTGGCGGTTGTGCCTTTGGTCGAATAAGCTATTTCGGGTTGGAAGTACAAAACTCCCTTGATAAGCGGAACTTGGGTAAACAATCCTACATTAAAACCATAACGAGGATTTCGGTCGCTGATGTTGTCAATGTAAAGATTCGAGGCATTTAGTCCGCCTCTTATACCTGAGCGGGCTGTCTGAGCCTCCGATTTTGTTGCTTGAAAAAGCCCTAATGCTACTACGAAAGCGGTTATTATGATGTTATTTTTCATATCTTTGAATATTATTTTTTTAAAAAATTTTTTATAAACAATTGACTATCAACTATTTACTATTGACATTATCTAATTACTGAATATTATAAAAATAGAACGCTGATGACGCTGATATTCTAACGCTGATTTCAACAGATTTTAAAAAAAATGGCAAAAATCAGCATAATCCTCCGCTGCGGTTGCTTGCATTGCTGCGGCAAACCGTCCATTTTATCAGCGTTCAAATAAAATATCCAGCAATTATTGACATTACGATGGACTATGGTCTATCGACTCATTATTTTAAGCTTACTGGTGTTACTGCATCTTTTTTCATTTGTTCGCTGGCATAAATTCCCATTTCTACACGACGATTTTGTTGACGACCCGCCTCGGTATTATTCGTTGCAACTGGGTTGCCTTCTCCCATACCCACAACCTTGATTCGGCTACTGGCAATGCCCTCAGCTTTCAAAAAATTTCCGACTGAGTTTGCTCGCATTTCGGACAAACATTTGTTAGCCGCAAGCGAACCGATGCTGTCGGTATTTCCTTCAATAAGCAATTCGATTTGAGCATCTTGTTTTAAAGTTTCGGCTATACTTTTAAGGCTCACCATTGTTTCGGGAAGCAAAAGTGCAGAACCAAAATCAAATAAAAGACTATTACCCAATGTTAATTTTACGCCCTCGCCTACTCTTTCTACCCTTGCCTTGTCGCCCAAATCTTCTTTAAGTTTCTCGGCTTTTTTATCCATAATATCGCCGATTACTGCTCCTGCGGCACCGCCAACCGTTGCTCCGATGATTGCACCGATTGCAGTATTATTTTTATTTTTTCCGATGATACCACCGATTACCGCTCCTGAGCCAGCTCCGATAACCGCTCCTTTCTGAGATTTTTTAAGGGGTGCCTTAGTTTTTGTTTGTGCAAACGCTGATTCTACACTTAAAGCAAATAACATACTCATACAAGTAATGACAATAATTTTATTAGTTTTCATGATAGTTTTATTTTTTATAGAAAATACTATTTTAATATATTGGAAGCTAAAAGAAGCATACCTCTATGAGAGAATAAGCATAAAATGCTTATAATCAAATGTTTATAATATACTTTTACAATATCCCACAAAATAATATGTAGAAATATTACCCCAATCTGTGATTATTAAATCCCCATAAAATAGTTTTGACTATGAAACAACTATTCAGCGTTTCGGAAACTAAAGGGCATAAAAAAAGAACTACACAAACGCATAGTTCTTTCCGAATTTTACCTATTATGGACACTTAAAACAACCACCTACTCTTCCATTTTTTCCTGCATGTTATCAATTTTGGCGTTGAGGTCACGCTTAAACTGTTTCCAGTCACGCTTGATGTCTTTGCCGATTTCGTTCATATCATTATCAAGTTCGTTCAAATTAGATTTCAACTTTTCACGACGAACTTCCAATTTCGTTTTTTCTTTGCTGGTTGCTTTTTTGATTCTGCCATCCAGCTCATCCAATTCATCGTTGATTTTCTCACGGCGTTCTTCGATTTTGGCTCTTAGTTCTTTGCGAGATGCCTCAATATCGTCGGCCGTTTCGTTGGCGGCATCTTTCACTGCCGTCGCTGTATTATCAGCCGCACTTTCTACTTTTTCTTGTGCATCTTGAAGTTCATCGGCCGCTTTTTGCTTCTCGTTACGAGAACAACTCGTGAAAGTAAATACCCCAATAGCACACACGGCTATAATTATTTTGACTGATTTTTTCATTCTTAATATTTGTTTTGAGAGATATACTTTAGAATGAGGAAAATAATTATTCCAGCCAAAAACGTATTATTTTTGGGAAATTTTCAGAAAAAACGGGAAATTTTTTCTACAAAATGAGGTTTCAATCATGCGAAAAGCATCAGCAAATCACAATCATTCGTTTTACTGAAACTTCGCTTTGGGTTTATAACCTATGAAAATCAACGCCTATTTCTAAGCTGAGTAACGCACAATTAAGAGTCAAGGATATAAAATACTGTCTATCAATAAATTACGTAATTTACAAAAGTCGGAAACAACTCCTTTTATGAATTAAATATACTGTAAGTAATTGATTATCAGTTACCTAATTTACTGTGAACTTGTCGACAATTGACCGTGGACTACTTAATAAATATCAACCATCAACTTATCTATTTGAATTTTGCAAAAAAAATGTTACTTTATAAAATACGTACTGTAACTTTGCATAGATTATAAAGTTTACTCATTTCCGATATATACCATAGTTCAATGGACCAATTTTCATACATAGCCAATGCCGACGTTGCTGCGTTGGACGCACTTTACCAACAATACAAAGAAAATCCAACTTCTGTTGACGAAAGCTGGCAGAACTTCTTCAAAGGTTTTGAATTCAATCAAACATTTAATGGCTCAAACGGAGCAGCAAAGCCTGCGGTTGGAACACCCGTATCTGGAGTACCCGTAAGTGCCGAACACACCCGCAAGGAAATGGAAGTCGTGCATTTGATTCGTGGCTATCGCTCACGTGGACACTTGCTTTCTAACATCAACCCAATCGGAGGAAGAAGAGACCGCCAACCAATGCTTGATTTAGCCGATTTTAAATTATCGGATGCTGACTTAGATACTGTTTTTGAAGCAGGAATCGAACTTTTCGGAGAAGCGGCTACACTTCGCAAGATTGTAGATGCTTTAAAGAAAGTTTATCTCGGCAAAATAGGTTTTGAATACCTATATATAAGAGATAGAAAAGCTAAAAACTGGTTACGCAAGAAAATCGAAAACGAATATTTGTATTTCGACCCAAGCCGTGACCAAAAATTACGCATTTTTGAGAAATTGAACGAAGCAGTAAACTTCGAAAACTTTATTCATACAAAATTTTTGGGTAAAAAGCGTTTCTCTCTCGAAGGTGGAGAATCAACAATTCCTGCCCTTGATATTGCAATCAATCGTGGAGCTGAACTTGGCGTAGAAGAAGTTGTGATAGGAATGGCTCACCGTGGACGCTTGAATGTATTGACAAATATCTTGCAAAAGCCTTATGAGCAAGTATTTAACGAGTTTGAAGAAAACGTACAACTTGAATCGTACAGCGATGGCGACGTAAAATACCACATGGGTTATACGAGCCAAGTTGAAACACCCGAAGGACATCGTGTAAGTTTGAAACTAATGCCGAATCCTTCGCACTTAGAGGCGGTGAATCCAGTTGTAGTTGGTTATGCTCGTGCAAGAGCCGATGCTCACTTCGAGAAAGCGACCGTAAAACCAAACGACCGAGATGATATTTACGACAAAGTATTACCAATTTTGATTCATGGTGATGCTGCCATTGCTGGACAAGGCATTGTTTATGAAGTAACCCAAATGTCGGACCTTCCTGCCTACTACACGGGCGGAACGCTACATTTTGTAATCAATAATCAAATCGGTTTTACGACTGATTTTGAGGATGCTCGTTCATCAATTTACTGTACTGATATTGCCAAAATCATTGATGCACCGATATTTCACGTCAATGGCGACGACCCAGAAGCCGTAGTTTATGCCATGAAACTGGCCGTTGAATTCCGCCAAGAATTTAACCGTGATGCTTTCGTAAATATGATTTGTTACCGTAAATATGGACATAACGAATCTGACGAACCTCGCATGACTCAGCCGACGATGTATAAAGTCATTGACAAACACGCTAATCCACGTGAGATTTATTTGCAAGAGTTAATGACTCGTGGCGATGCTGATACAAAGTTCGCCGAAGAAATGAAGAAAAGTTTCGAGGGCGAATTACAAGACTTGTTGGCAAAAGTAAAGCAAAAACAATTGCCTTACCAAAGACCAAAATTGGAAGAGGCTTGGGAAAAACTTCGTCGCTCAGTACCAGAAGATTTTGAAAAATCGCCAGCAACGGGTATTTCGCAAGAGGTAATTGATAAAGTTGGAAAAGCTTTATCGAATGTGCCAGAAGGTTTCAAGCCTTTGAAGCAAATCGAAAAGATTTTGGACGAAAGAAAAGCAATTTTTGCTCAAGACAAACCATTCAATTGGTCAGTCGGAGAATTAATGGCTTACGGTTCGATTTTGAATGAAGGAAAATTTGTTCGTTTCACAGGTCAAGACGTACAACGTGGTACATTTACGCACCGCCACGCAGTATTGCACGACTCAGAAACCAACCAAAATTATAGCAACTTAGCTCATTTGGGCGAAGGACAAGGCAAATTTGAGATTTATAACTCACTTTTGGCCGAATACGGTGTAATGGGCTTTGAATATGGCTATGCAATGGCAAACCCCGACGCTCTCGTAATTTGGGAAGCACAATTCGGTGATTTTGTGAATGGAGCTCAAACCATGATTGACCAATTTATTGCCGCTTCCGAGTCAAAGTGGGGTGCAATGAATGGTATTGTACTATTATTGCCACACGGCTACGAAGGACAAGGGCCAGAGCATTCAAATGCTCGTCCAGAGCGTTTCTTGCAATTGGCGGCAGAGTTCAATATGTACGTTTGTACTTGTACGACTCCTGCCAATATTTTCCACATGATGCGTCGTCAGTTGGCGTTGCCTTTCCGCAAGCCATGTATTCACTTGTCGCCAAAATCAATGTTGCGTCACCCATTGGCGGTTTCAGCAATGAGCGATTTTGCCGAAGGAACGCACTTCCAAGAAGTAATTGGCGATAAATACGCCGACCCTAAAAAAGTAAAACGTGTATTGCTTTGCAGCGGAAAAGTTTATTACGATTTGCTCGACAAACAGCAAAAAGAAA
>JBKBSS010000166.1:0-7424 GCA_046291385.1 Emticicia sp.
AAAACAAGCTACTTTAAAGCCAAAAGGAGGTAATTGGTCGAGATTTGCCAGTTTTTCGATTTGACAATATTCTTTTTCGATACCTACATAATGGGCTTGCCAAATAACACCTTGACGTGGATTTGCCTTATAGTCAGCCGCCTGAATATGCAACGGAATATCCCAACCCCAACCATCAGTTCCCATCACTTTGATGCCTTGGTCAATGAGCCAATGCGTTGCTTTTGCCGATGCTCCTACGTGGATTTTTACAAAATCGGCATCGTGGATACGTTTGTCGGCATCGCAACGAATCAGAACAATATCCATTGGTTTCAGCGTGTAATTTATTGCGGCGAGTTTTTCGATTAAATCTTCTGGCTCAAACATATAGCCGTCGGGTTTATCGGTAAAATCAAGCACAACGCCATCTTGGAAAAACCATTCCAAGGGCATTTCGTCAATCGTGCGAGAAGGTTTTCCTTCGCAAGTTGGGTAATAATGATAAGGTGCATCAACGTGTGTTCCGCAGTGACTTGTTACCGTCAGTGTTTCGCCTGCTGGGCCATTATCGTTTACAAAACAATCAGTCATACCACCAAAAAGCATCGCACCAATCTTTTTTGCACCATTTTTATGGTCTTCATAGTCGATTTTGGTGGCCATTGGCTCTTTTATCTTTTCAGATATTGTTACTGATAAATCTATTATTTTCATTTTCTTAGTGAGATATTTTGGCACGCTGATAAAACTGATACTTCGTAACGCTGATTTAGACAGATAAAATAAGTGTGTCAATTTTAGTTTACTTCAATAATCTACCACCGTCAACTGTAATAATATTTCCAGTTGAAAATGTTAGCGTTGTAGCTAAAGCATAAACAGCATTGGCCACATCGACACCCGTTGCAAAACGCCCAAGTGGCGTATTGTCCATTTGATTTTGCAGGAATTTTGGGTCGAAATTCTTGGTATATTCCCCTTCTACAAAACCTGGTGAAACCGACACTACTCTGATTTTTGGTGCTAAAGCCCTTGCCAATGAGCGTGTCATTGAATCAATGGCAGCTTTTGAAGCACAATAAGCAACATTGCTTCCGATGCCATAAATTCCTGCAATAGACGAAATATTTACAATTAAACCCGAAGCGTCGGTCGCCCCAGCCTCTAAAGGGGAACTAAGTAATTCTTTCATTGCCCTACACATTGCAAACGAACCTCTAAAGTTTGTTTGCATGATTTTATCAATCCATTCGTCTGTCAAACTTTCCAAATCGTCGTGCGGTACTGGTGTGGTAATTCCTGCATTATTGACCAATACATCAAGTTTTTCGTATTTTTCGGCAATAAATACTTTCAAATCGGCTACTTTTTGTGCATCGGTGGTTGGAGCGTGAAAAATTGAATGACCAGCCCCCCCCACCCCCAATGGGGGAGCTTTTTGTTCGCTAATTTTATTTAATTCCTCCAATAGTTTCTCCGCTTTTACAGAGTTAGAGTTATAAGTTGCGATAACATTATAACCATTTTCTGCAAATTGCTTACAAATTGCAGAGCCAATTTCTCCTGCACCGCCTGTTACGAGGACTGTACCCCCAACCCCTAAAGGGGAGTTTATATTCGTTGTATTCATAATTTTAAAAAACTCCCCTTTAGGGACTGTCGGCCGTTGCCGTTAGGGGTATATTTCCTTACTCTCAAATCTGCCTGTTCTTTGTGGCCTGCAAAGTTTTCGATTTCGCATAGTCTTGAACAATATTCTCCAATTAGCTTACTTGCTTCTATAGTCAACATTAAGTGTTCATCATTTTCTCTGCTATCCAATCGTACATTTCCAATGTTGGCATAAAGTCATCTACCTGACAATGTTGAGCTCCACTTTCGCCCGATGGCACAATTTTCATTTTGTGTTCGCAAGTCAAATGTTTTTCAAGCGTAATGGCATGTTCTACAAAATTCTGTTTATCGTCTCCACCGTGCATGATGAAAGTAGGCATTGAGATTTTTTCAGCAACACCATTTTCGAGCGTAAAACCTTTCAGTTTTTCTAAAACCTCTTCATAACTATTGGCATCCATGATGTGCATCACGATTTCGGCCAAAGGGTGCTTGCCATTACGACCAGCCCACACAGCATAATAAGACCAAACCGCACCATAAATCATACAAACCTTGAAACGAGGCTCGAAAGCCGCACAACGTGCCGCCATATATCCACCCATTGATACACCAGCTATCCCGATGCGTGTGGTATCAAGTTCGTCTTTTAGGTTTTCTACAACATACTCATAAACAGCCGTTCCTGCCACATTATAATCATAGCGAGAATGGATGTGATTCAAACGTAAAGCTGCTCCTTGACCTGGGCCATCAACCGCCAAAAGTGCAATTCCTCTTTCGTTTAGGTGATTTCCGATGCCAAAGTATAGTTCTTCGGCAAGGCTATCAAGCCCACCAAACATCACCATTACAGGTGGGTTTACAACTCCCGCTGGTTTGAATAAATAGGCTGGCAAAAACGAGCCTTCAAAAGGTACTTCGATTTGAAGCGGTTTTTCGTCGAAATATTTTATTGCTCTGATAAACGCCTCACGTGCTTTTGTATAAGTATCAAGTTTTCGGTCGTCTTGCAGATTCATGAAAAATTCGGCCGTACGCAAATAGTTAAAAGCTCTTAAATACGTTCGTCTGGCTGACACTGGGGCATTATTTTTCTCAAAATCTTCGGCCCAGCCAAAAACTTGGTTTCCTTTTTCGAGCCATGCGGCATTGAAACTTTCCCTATTTTCTGGGTCGATTTTTTGAGCAACTTCTATAATTTCAGCAAATTCACCACCACCATAATGAGCTTGGCTCAATGCTCTATTTACTTGATATGAGGGCATATACTGCCCAGGATAAAAATGCCACATTTCTTTTTAATGTTTAATTATAAATGATGAATGTTTAATGAATTGGTTCAACGCTAATGAGTTTTCTATTCATCATTAAGCATTAAACATTCAGCATTAACTAAACGTCCGCTGGTTTTACTGTTCCGTCTTCTGAAAGGCCAAGTTTTTTCCCTTTGCCCATTTCTGCGAATGGATTAGCACTTCCCCACGCATCGTTTGGATTATCTTTTAGGTAATGAACATCCAAATGGTCGGGAGCAAAAACAAGTCTTGCACAAGCATAATACTCAAACAAAATTCCACTACCTGGGTCGATGATATAAATAAAAAATCCTTCGTCGGCTTTGTGGCGAGTTGGAGAACCCATTACGCTTTTGTAGCCCTTTTCGATAAAATAATCAAGAGCTAAAAGCACTTCTTCTCGGCTATCAACATTCCAGCAAATGTGGTTTAAAACACCTTCGTTTTCGCCAATATTTGGGTCAGTAAAAACTGCAATATCGTGCGAAAGATTTCCGATGGTGTGCAACCCTCCGATTGGCGGCATATCATCCGAAATTCTGATTTCATCGGGATTTTTAAGTCCCATGTTTTTCCAAAACTCTTTTTCAGTAGCGTATTTTCCTTTGGCAACCATATAGGTTACGTGGTCGAAACGACGAGGATTTGCTCCTTTCATGCGGTTGCTGGCGTAGCGGTCGGCATAAACACTTCGACGCTCGCCTTGTTCACGCAACCAAACTACCTCCCAAAAAACTTCGTGCGTATGCCCATCGGGCGATTGAAAACGATAAGCCTTTCCGTGTCCTAAATCACCTTCTACCCAGCCACGACCTGCACCAATATTTTCTAAGTAAGCCACACATTCTTCCAACGCTTCAGGGCTATCGGCACGCCAGCCGATGTGTCCAAGACCTGACTTTTCGTTTTGCGTGAGTTTCAATGTATGATGAAAATAATCTCCCCAAGCTCGGAGGTAAACTGAGTTGTCTTCACGACCAGTTTCGTCCATACCTACTATATCTCTGAAAAACTCCACAGATTTGTTTAGGTCAGTAGTCAATACCTCTACGTGAGCCATTTGAGAAAGAAAATGAGGATTTTTTGCCATATCAATAATTGTTATTATTCAAGATTTAATGTTACAAAATTAATTTATTGAATATCGAATTATTTAGCATTTTACGGCGAATAATATGCAAAATCAGAGAATTAAAATCATACTATATAAAAAATCACTTATAAAACTTTGAAATGGCAATCATGTAAGGCAAAATAAAAGCCACAGGATATTGTCCTGTGGCTTTCTCGAAAAACTATCGGCAATTTACCTTGTCTCAAAAACATGAAATTCCTTCTCTCAAAGTCACGTTATTTTAAGAACGATTTAAAAGTTTTACCAAAAAAGCACAGAAGTTATTTTAAACTTCTGTGCTTTTTTTATGTTTCTAAGCAAATTAATTAGCCAATTCTGCCACTTCAGGTTTGACTTTTTTCTTCTTATCAGTCAATCTCAAAACCCTGTTTTTCAAGGATTCGATAATCATATACATCGAAGGAACTAAGAATAAGGTCAGGAAAAGTGAGCTTGTTAGACCACCAATAATTACCCAAGCCATGCCATTTTTTACTTCCGCACCTGAGCCAGACGCTAAGGCAATTGGCAACATACCCGCAATCATGGCGATGGTTGTCATCAAGATTGGGCGTAAACGCTCTTTTCCTGCTTCAACGAGTGCTTCGGCTACTGACATTCCTTGTTCTTTGAGGTGATTGGTAAAGTCAACGATAAGAATACCGTTTTTGGCTACCAAACCCAAGAGCATAATCAGACCCACGATTGCAAAAATTGTGAGTGATTCCATCGTAAGAGCCAGTGCCAATAATGCCCCAATCAAGGCAACTGGAATTGAGAAAAGTACAACAAATGGATAAACCACACTTTCGTAAAGAGCAACCATGATGAGGTAAACCAACAAAATACCCAACCCGAAAGCCAAACCTAAGCTGCCAAAAGCATCTTTTTGGCGTTGTGCTTCACCTTGGTATTCAATCACGATTCCTTCGGGAATTTTAAGTTTTGCTACTTCTTTCTGAATATCGGCCACAACCGTACCCGTTGCACGGCCAATGGTTGAGGCAGTAACTTTGATAGAGTTCATGCGGTCAGAACGCTCCAAAATTGCTTGCCCAATAATTTCGTTTACATCGGCAATATCTTTTAATTTCACAATTGCTCCACGGCTCGTACGAAGTGTCAATTCTCTGATATTTTCGATTGAACGTTTATCTGACTTTTCGAGTGAAATATTGATTGGGTATTCTTCGCCCGCTTGTTTAAATTTCGATTGGTCGTTTCCTCTAAAAGCCAACTGAATTGCTCCACCAACTTCGGGAACGCTCAAACCAGCCTGCGAAATTTTATCACGATTCAACTGAATCGAAATCTCAGTTTTTGGACTTTTTGTGCTAAATTCTACATAGTCTGTTCCAGCAGTTTTTTTCACAACTTCTTTTATATCTCTGGCAACCAGTTTTATTTTGTCCATATCCACACCTTTGATGGCAATCTGAATCGGTGCTTCGCTCCCACCCGTGATACTTACTGGACGAATGACAACTTTTACACCCGCAATTTTCGAGATTTCGTTTCTAATCATATCACCGAAAGCATCGGTCGAAAGTTTACGTTTTTGTTTATCAACGAGCGTAACCGAAATCTCAGAAACATTTGAGTTTGCACTCCCCGAACCCATCGCTCCTGTTTGCGTTCCAATATTGGCAAAAACTTTCTCAACTTCTGGTTTTTGTAAAAGTAATTCTTCTACTTTTTTAGTCATAAGATTTGTCTGCGAAAGTGGCGTTTGCGGCGACATTTCGAGCTGAATAGCAAATTCTCCACGGTCGCCCGAACCAGCAAAAGCCGTTCCGATAAAGCCTGCACTCAATAATGAAATCGAACCAACAAACATGGCAAGAATGATAATCAAAACCCAACGTTTGTGATTTAAGGCAAAGCCCAGCATTTTGCCGTAATCTTCCTGCAAACCAGTTAAAAAACGTTCAAAAGCTAAGTTGATTCTTCCCCAAAGGCTTTTTTTGCTCAAAACCTCAATTTTTCCCCATCTCGAAGCCAAAAGCGGTGTAAGCGTAAACGAAACCAATAAACTCATGAGCGTAGAAAACACAACCACCAATGAAAATTCACGCAAGATATTTCCAATCAAACCGCCACTCATGGATAAAGGCAAGAAAACCACAACGTCAACCAAGGTAATGGCGAGAGCCGTAAAACCGATTTCCTGACGACCTTCGATGGCTGCTTGTACTTTGTTTTTGCCCATTTCAAGGTAACGATAGATATTTTCTAAAACCACAATACTATCATCGACCAAGATTCCGACCACCAACGAAAGCCCCATGAGGGTCATTAAGTTGAGTGAAAAACCGAAAACATACATCAAAATAAAGGTCGGAATCATGGCCGAAGGAATCGAAACCAATACAAACAACGAGCTACGGAAACTGTGCAAAAAGAATAACATCACGGCCGCAACAATTGCAATCGCCAAGAATAAATCATGCACAACGGCATCGGCCGAAGCGAGTGTATAAATTGACTGGTCGGCCGCAATATCGTAGCTAAAATTCTTGGAAGCATACATTTGCTTGATTCTCAATAAGGCTTCTTTAGTTGACTTACTCACATCAACGGTGTTGGCATCGGCTTGTTTGACAATTTCGATACCGATACCCGCTTGACCATTATTTCGGTTGAGCGTTTTGGCTTCGGTTTGTCCGTCGGTGATGATGGCGATATCTTTCAATAAAACTCGACTGCCATCTACATTTTGACGGATGATTAAATTACGTAATTCATCAACTTTTACTAATTTGGCATCGAGTCTAATCGAAAGTCGGTTGTTTTCGCTTAAAACACTTCCAGCAGGAAACGAACTATTGCTGTTGGCAATCATTTGATTGACTTGTGCCGACGAAATATTATAGGCTTGCAATTTCGTATTATCCAAGTTCACTTGAATCTCACGCTCGCTTCCACCGATGAGCCTTACCGTTCCGACACCCGCCACATTTGATAAAACTGGCTTGATTTTTTGGTCGATTAAATCATATAATTCAGGCTCAGACATATTGGCCGAAGCACTGATTCGGAGTACAGGAATTTCGTCAGTATTGAAGCGATTGACCACTGGGTCGTCGGCATCATCTGGCAAAGTTGACTTTATTTGATTGATTTTTCGTTCAGCATCACGCTGGGCATCAAGCGTATTAATGCCCGATTTTAGTTGAATTGTTACGATTGAAACTCCTTCTGATGAAATCGAAGAAATTTTATCTACACCCTCGATGGCCGAAATGGCTTCTTCGATAGGTTTTGTTACTACGTTTTGAATTTCGTCAGAAGATGCACCACGATAAACGGTTTGTACCATAATTACGTTGGCTTCAAACTTCGGCAATAAATTATAATTTAATTGCTTGTAGCTAATGAAACCAAATAAAATCAAGGTCACAAAAAACACAGTAATC
>JBKBSS010000167.1:0-3177 GCA_046291385.1 Emticicia sp.
CACAAATGGATGTTTGATGGTGACTGGTTCGTGCCAGTTGTCGGAAAACTCGTTTTCCACGCCAAAGCCAATATGGGTTTCTTGGGTAAATATAGCCAAAGTTCTGACTTTAGTCCATTCGGAAGATTTATCTTAGGTGGTGCTGGTATGGGTATGCAAAACTCTATGAATGTTGGTGCCGATTTGATTGGACTAAGAGGATACGACGAAGGAGTTGTTCACGAACTTTCTTATGAAGAAGCCGAAAAACTCCGCACCAGTGACGGAAGCGTAACTCTTAGCCGTATGGGTGGAATTGCTTACAGTAAATATGCCGCCGAAGTACGTTACCCAGTATCGCTAAATCCACAAGCTACAATTTTTGTTTTGGGTTTTGCTGAGGCAGGAAATAGCTGGGGAAGTTACAAAGATTTTAATCCATTCAAACTACGCCGTACGGCTGGTGTTGGTGCCAGAATTTTCATGCCAGCCTTTGGTTTGATTGGTCTTGACTTCGGTAAAGGCTTCGACCCAATTCCTGGAATATCGAATCGTGGTTTAAAATCATTTACCTTTAGTATCGGTCAGCAGATTCGTTAATAACTATCAACAAATGTTAAATATCTGTTAATGGTATAATAATTTTGTAGGTATCATACGTTAGTTAGGTCACAATCAAAAAAGTAGTCAATAGTCCAAAGTAAAGTAAGGGTCGGCGATTAAATACTCTGAACTGCATAAAAAGATTGTATTGACTATGCTTTAAATAAAAACATTCAATAATTCACGCATTGAAAATTATTTTTGAATGAAAAAGACAATATTTTTACTATTTTTGACCCTTATTTC
The DNA here is from genome assembly GCA_046291385.1 of Emticicia sp. Taxonomy (GTDB): domain Bacteria; phylum Bacteroidota; class Bacteroidia; order Cytophagales; family Spirosomataceae; genus Emticicia. Next base: position 829 of record JBKBSS010000167.1, read on the forward strand.
CGTGCAAAGTTTTGCTCAAAAATTCGGATACATTGATTCGGAGTTCATTACGAGCAAAATGCCTGAGTACAAAAAAGCCCAAGAGGATATGGAAAAATATTCTGAGAAGTGGGTTTTAGATATTCAAGCGAAGTATTCGGAGTTGGAAAAAATGCGTCAGCAGTTTCAGCAAGAAGAAATTTTATTAACGGCTGAAATGAAACGTGAACGTCAGAAAAATATTGACGATAAAGAGGCTGAAGTAAAAGAACTAAACAATAAAGTCTTTGGAATGAACGGTTTACTATTTCTGAAAAAGAAAGAAATAATGAAATCAATCCTTGACGATATTTATAAGACGTGCGAAAAAGTAGCTCGACAAAAACAACTAATGTTTATTTTTGATAAAGCATCAGATATGAGCATGATTTATACCGACCCCCGCCACGACTACACTGATTATGTAATGGAATCTCTGGGGATTTCGTTGAAAGAAGATAAAAACCAAAATAACCAAATAACCAAACCAAAAAAATAAGTACAAAAGATGAAGACAAAATTTTTCGCCGCAATTATCACGGCTTTAATGTTTGTTAGTATGGCAAATGCCCAAACTACAAAAATTGGATATACCAACGTTGACTATATCCTCAATAATATCCCCGATGCAAAAGATATTGAAAATAAATTGAAAACTGAAAAAGCTCAATACGATAAACTTTTGCAAGATAAAATTGCAGGATTTCAAGCAAAATACGAAGATTACCAAAAAAATGGTGCAACGATGTCAGCTGTAATCAAAGCTGACCGTGAAAAAGAATTGCAATCAGGCCAAACTGCTATCCAAGAGTTTCAACAAAACTCTGAAACAGCTTTGCAACAAAAACAACAGCAATTGTTAGCCCCAGTTTTAGAGAAAATCGACAAAACTGTAAAAGAAGTAGCTAAAGAAAACGGCTACACTTACGTCTTCAATACTGATGCTGGCCCTGGCACAACTCCAATCCTTTTGGTTGCTCCAGATGCTGATAATATTTCAGATTTAGTATTCAAGAAATTAGGCGTAACGCCTCCTGCGAAAGCAGCAGCAGCAGCTCCAGTTGTAGCACCTAAGAAATAAGCATATTCTAAAGAGTATAAAAACCGCAAAGATGAATTCATCTTTGCGGTTTTTGTTGTTTAATTTAGTTTGTCTTTTTTGGCAAAATTTATTAGAGAATAGCTACTTTTGCACTAAAAATATAAACTATTTGCAAAACGGTATCTCTTTCAATTGCTTATAACACTAAAGAATAAACCAATTAAACAAAATATTTTTTAGTATTTTGTGTTTTTTTGCGTTAATTGCTTATTATTCGCAAATAATTACTTCGAAGAAAGAAGATAAGTATTGCTTAAAATATTTTGTAAAAACCAACCACGATGAAAAAAATTCACTCTACTCTGCTTTTACTTATTGGTTTTGTTCATGGCTCATTTGCACAAAGTCAAGTAGTACAAACTGTATCCGTTTCTTCCAAAGACTCAACAAGGGGATTTGCCAACACACAACAACAATACGTTTCGGGTGCAGTAGCTCGAAAATCTCTTGTGAGTTATGCCAAAAGTACCATGTCGCAGTTTGAAGATAACAAGAAAAAAACACTGCCAAAAGAATTAGATAGCTTATTGGTAAAACAAGATTTTCTTACGCATGAGCAATTTCCCAACTACCTTTCGCAAATCGAAACTGCTTACAAGAGAGAGTTGGAGATTGTCAATAAAATCACGATTGATAATGTTTCTAAACTGGAACAAGCAAGCCAACTGAATAAGACATATTCGGTGAGCCAAAGTGGACAATGTTTTGCTGAAAAAGAAAAAGGTTCTTTTATCTTGACGCAAGACGACGAAGGAAGAGCTATCACAGGTTTTGCTTTAGAATCTTTGAAAGGAAACCCTCGTTATGGCTTGATTGATAATTATCACCAAGGATACGCCCGTATTAAAAAAGATATGGTGTTTGGTTTCTTAAACCTTTGTGGTGAAGAAGTGATTCCTGCACAATATGACTATGCCGAACCATTTAACGATGGAAAAGCTTTGGTTAAGAAATTTTTCTGGCACTTCATCACGTCAGAAGGCATTGAAAGTGAGGTCTTGACTGACATCATTGATGCAAAAGCTATTCGTTATGGTATTAGTTTGGCTAAATTTAAGAACAACAAATTTGCCTTAATTGATAATAACTACGATGTTATAAAGAAACCAATTTCGGCAGGATTTGATGAAATTGAAGTATTCGTCGGTAATGTTTTTAAAGTAAGAAACGGCAAACAATACGGTCTTATCAGAATAGATGGTTCGATTGTTACAGATGTTGTTTTCATA
>JBKBSS010000167.1:3273-7354 GCA_046291385.1 Emticicia sp.
GATAAAATTACCCTTTCAGAAGCAAATCGTTGGATTTTGGTTGAGCAAAACAAAAAAGTTGGTTTGATTGACTCAGAAGGAAATACTCGTATCAAACCATCGTATGACTATATCAAAAGCGTAGTCATTGACCCAACAGTATCGCCTACGGCAGCTTCGGTTGTGGCAAAAGATGCTGCGGGCTTACGCATTATTGAGCTAAATGAACGTAAATTAAGCGAAACATACGCCTCGATTGGCGATTTCAATAAATTTGGTTTAGCCCCAGCTTGTAGAACAATTGGAGATAAAACCACAATCAAATGTGGATATATCAGTTTTGATGGTAGCGAAGTGATTCCTCCCGTGTATGATGAAGTTCAACCTTTCAACCTAACTGGCTTAGCAGTAGTATCCGAAAAAGCAACTAATTGTAGCAAACCAGTTGGAAATTGTGTGGTTGATATAGTTTATGACCGTTTCGGACGTGTCGTTATTGACCGTGTGAATCCATCTGCACCAGAAGGCGTTCGCTACATGGTTACAGATACTATTTTGGCAAGTACTTTAATTGTAATCCGCACAGAAACCCCTCTTGAAAAAGGCGGAGTTGACGAAGGTTACAACTTAGTTGATAAAAATACTTTAAAAAGATTTACAACTGAAGCCTATAAAAATATCCGTAAATTTGACAAAACTAATTTGGCGATGTTGAAAAGTGACAAGTGGGGCTTGCTTGATTTTACAGGAAAAGAAGTTTTAGCACCCTCTTACAACGAATTGTTATTTTCATCAGAAGGTCTTATTGGCGTAAAATATGACAACAACAAATATGGCTTTATTGATAAAAAAGGCAAGGTTCAGATTACATTTGAATACACCGAAATCAATCCATTTAAGAATGGCATGGCGGTAGTATCAAAAGGCAATAATAAGTTTGGAATTATTAATAAATTCAATGCTAAGATTGCTCCGTGTGTCTTTAAATCTGTTAAATTTATAGAAGAATCAAGTCAATACGAAATAACCGACACATCAAACAATCAATATAATTTGAATAGTGCTGGCGATTGTATTTCGGCAAATTCGGCTAAATTCTATGATTTAGTAAGAAAGGCAAATCAGAAATAAGTCAAATAATAGAAACAAAAAAGTCCCGAATTAATAATTCGGGACTTTTTTGTTTCTATTATTTCTTCAATTCTCCATCAAGTAACCGCCAAATATTTAGCGGATTATCGGCTTTTAATTCATCCATTAGCAAACTATCAGGAAAATTCTGATAACAAACTGGTCGAGTAAAACGAGTAATGGCCATCGTACCAACCGAAGTACTCCTCGAATCGGTTGTTGCAGGAAAAGGTCCACCATGCACCATTGCGTGTGAAACCTCAACGCCCGTCGGGAAACCATTAATCAAAATTCTACCAACTTTCTGCTCCAAAATTTCAATCAAATCGGCATATTCAGCCAAATCTTCGGGCGTTCCGTGAACAGTTGCGGTTAGATGCCCTGTCAGACTTTGAGCGGCTGCCAGTAATTCATCTTTAGTATTGGCTTCTACAACCAAACTTGTTGGTCCAAAAATCTCTTCTGACAAATGTGAATTTTGAGTAAATTCTTCAATCGACGCATGGAAAATTACAGGCTCAACGGCAGTAAAACCTTCGGGTGCTTTTCCTACACCGATTATTTTTGTATAATTTTTCGTGTTTTCAATTCCCTTTATATACGCATCTCGAATGCCCGTTGTGAGCATTACGCCACCTGTGCTGGTGCTGGCGTGTTGTTCGAGAGCTGTTATAAATGCTTCGTTTTTTTGCACTAATAACATTCCAGGATTTGTGCAAAACTGCCCTACGCCTAACGTAACCGAACCCACAAAATTTTGGGCAAGAGTCGCACCATTTGCTTCGAGTATGCGAGGCAAAATAAACACAGGGTTTACACTTCCCATTTCGGCATAAACTGGAATAGGTTCGGGGCGAGCAGCGGCGGCATCGTAAAGAGCTTTTCCGCCTTTGTACGAACCCGTAAAACCAACAGCTTTTATACTTCGGTGTTTCACCAATGCCAAACCGATTTCGTGTCCATCATCAAATAATAATGAGAAAACACCATCGGGCATATTGGTTGTTTCGGCAGCTTTTTGAATAGCTTTTCCGACGAGTTCGGATGTACCTAAATGAGCAGGGTGAGCCTTAAAAATAACAGGGCAACCTGCGGCCAACGCCGAAGCAGTATCGCCACCAGCTACCGAAAACGCCAAAGGAAAATTGCTCGCACCAAAAACACCAACAACGCCAAGCGGACGCTCAATCGAACGAATATCGGGACGTGGCAATGGCTGGCGGTCAGGCAAAGCAGTATCAATTCGGGCATTTACCCATGAGCCATCTCTTAATAATTGAGCAAATAATCGAAGTTGACCAGTTGTGCGTCCACGCTCGCCCATTGCACGACCTTGCGGAAGTCCAGATTCGGCAATGTATCTCTCAATGAGTGAATCGCCTAAGTTTTCTATTTCTTCGGCAATTTTCTCCAAAAACTCAGCCTTTTGTTTGCCTGATTTTTTTCTATAAACTTGAAAAGCCTTTTCTGCTTTTTCGGCAGCAAGGTCTAATTCATCAATAGTTGCTTTATAAAATAATGGAGCGAGAGTTTCGCCATTAGCTGGATTAATGGCTTGAATAGCGACTGTTCCTTCCGAAAAAGTTTCAAAACCAATAATATTTCTTCCTGTAAGTTGCATTTAAGAGCTAATAATGTGTTAAAAAAAGAGAGTAAATAGTAAAACTATTTCATTTCAACGGTATTGATTAATGTTCCAATTCCTTCGATGCTGATTGTCACGACATCACCCACTTCGAGCGTAAAATCATCATGCGGAACAATTCCCGTGCCTGTCATCAAGAAACAACCTTGCGGGAACGACATTTCACGAAATAAATATTCTACCAAATCGGTATGCTTGCGTTTCATGCGATTGATTTCGATAGAATCTGTAAAAAGTGGAATATCGTACCTTGAAATTTCAAGCGTAATTTTTGAATCACTATCAATCGGACTATCAAAAATGGCAATACATGGCCCAATGGCCGCACTTTTATCATAAGATTTGGCTTGCGGCAGATAAAGTGGATTTTCTCCTTCAATATCTCGTGAACTCATATCATTTCCAACGGTGTAACCCGAAATCTGACCTTTTGAGTTAATAAACAAAGTAAGTTCAGGCTCTGGCACATTCCATTTTGAATCTTTTCTGATTCTCACGGCTTGCCCCGACCCTACCACTCGCTGAGGTGCCGATTTAAAAAACAATTCTGGACGTTCGGCATCATAAACTCTATCATAGAAATTATCACCTCCCGAAATCTTCGATTCTTCCATTCTTGCATTACGGCTACGTAAATACGTAACGCCCGATGCCCAAACTTCTTGAGATTGAATCGGGGCTTGCAAGCCATTGTCTATCAAAGATTTGTATTCGGCGGCGGCGGGCAGCAACTGAATTTCTCGCTGTAACTCAAAAAATAAGTCTTCACGATTAATAAATAAGTCCCAATCGGTATGGCGGGAGATATAATATTGCCCTTGATGTTCGATAACGAACCCTTGTACGGTTTTATAAATTTTCATGAGGTCGAATGTGCAATAATTAGAGTTCAATATTAATCAAAAAGAAGCATATTCGGTGTTATTTTGTGACTACTTTTTTTGAAATACTACTATAAAAAACGAATTGATAACAAATTTTTCTAAAAAAAGTTTGGAAATATAAGTGAAAGTAAATTTCTTTGTCATAGAAACTGTTCGCATATAGCGAATATTCGCAATTAGAGAATATTTTATAATGATAAATAACATCGTTCTTGTCAGCTCAATTATTCTTCTGCTCGTCTAAAAAGAGTAGAGAAGGGTTTGCCATAAACAACAAAAGCCTTCTCACACCGAGTGAAGAAGGCTTTTTCATTATCAAGTGAGTATTTATAACTATTCAATAAAGTTTTAAAATTAAATATGGAATTAAATAAGTTCAGTCGCACCCTTACCCAAGAAATTCATAACCCTGCTGCCAAAGCCATGCTCTATGGCGTTGGTC
>JBKBSS010000168.1:0-7347 GCA_046291385.1 Emticicia sp.
TTAGAATATTACAAAGGTTAAAATCAGAAGATGAGTGCAGATAAGTAGGGATGGATTGTGATTGGGTGAGAGGCGAAGATAAAGCAATAAAAATTTGACTTTTTAGAATTGATTGATTAGCTTTGAATATACTACAATGGTTTACCGCTTCCATTGAGAATATTTATAAATAGTTGATAGTAAATCTTTTGGTGATTGTTTAATCACGCTTTGCGAATCATTTGTATTTTTAAACCAATTCAATTTGTAAGCCTTATGAGAAAAATTTATCTGTTGTCTGCACTCATCGTTTTAGCCTTATCAAGTTTAGTTTTATCAAGCTGTAATTCTATCAGGCTCATGGTCGATAACGACTATAGCTACGAAACTGATTTTACGAAGTACAAAACCTACAATTTCTTGAATTGTGAGATTGATACATCGTTTGTTTGCTCCGAAATTCAAGATGCCATTCGTCGCCAGATGAAAGCCCGTGGCTATAAAGTAGTAGCCGATGCTCCAGGTTTATTGGTTAGTTACAGCATCATCCGTGACCGTGTTGATTATAAAGGATATTTCCAACCATCGCTCGACCGCTGGGTCAATCACTTCGATGGTGATGATACTTACAAAACGCAAAATTTTCATTTTGGTGGCGGAATGATTTTGGTGTCGTTGCTCGATGCCGAAAGTAGCCGTCTGATTTGGCGTGGATACGCTTCGGGCGTGTTCAATAAGCAAGTCAATAAGCCCATCAATTATTACCGCAGTGTGGTCAGAAATATCTTCGACCAATATCCGCTTTTTGCAGCGGGCGAAAAACCACGTAGAATAGAGGAATTGTAGTCGGCAGTTTTCAACTCTCAGTCCAGTTTTGTGTCAAAATCTATTGCTTACTGCCAACTGATAATATAACGATGATGGATACGCATGAAGGTAGCACAACAAGTGAAATTTTCATTGCCTATGTCGATGATTATCTCGTCAATAGTACTACACGATTTCTTTTAGTTAACTACTTAATAAATCGACAAACTGATGAAATACTTTTTTTTTCTTTTTATCGGCCTAAATTTCGGCTTTGCACAAAATCAACAACTTTCACAACTGCCTCTTTATCAAGAAGTTAAACCATCCACCGATTGGTTAATTTCAAAACAAAATTTCAAGGCCGAAATATACCAAACGAGTAGCGGAAAAGACCTCGTTTTATCGAATGGATTGCTCAAACGCCAAATCCGAATTTCGCCAAATGCTGCTACCGTTGATTTTAAAAATCTCCGAACCAACGAGCAGTTTGTTCGCTCAGTTCGCCCCGAAGCCCGCATCACAATTGATGGAAAAACTTATAATATTGGCGGACTTTACGGACAAAAAGAACATGCTTACTTGCTCACCGAATGGATTGACAAATTAGAAAGTAAAACACAAGATTTTCAGTATAAAACCTTTAAAATCAACCCTTTAACTCCGCATGTCAATTTCAAGTCTCACACATGGGCGATGAATCAGCAACACCCCAAAGGCAAAGAATTAGAATTGATTTTTGAGTCAAATTTACCCGAACTAAAAGGAATTCTCGTATCGGTACATTACGAGATTTTTGATAATATCCCAACAATCTGCAAATGGGTAAGTGTTGAAAACAAAAGTGATAAATCGCTAAAAATCAACCAATTAGTCAATGAAATATTGGCAACGCCCGAAGAAGAATCGGCCGTGGTGGGCAGCCCCGAACAAATGAAAAAACCACAACGGATTTATGTCGAAAATAACTATGCTTTCAATAATGCCATGCGTTATGAGCTATCCGACCAAGCTACGCACTGGAAAATAGATTCGAGCTATACTTCGCAGGTAAACTATAATTTTCAAACGCCTTGTGTGTTGGAAGTTTACCCAAGTTTTGGTATTGGTTTTGAGCTTTTGCCCAAGCAGTCTTACAAGTCGATTCGGAGTTATGAACTGCTACTGGACAACTATGACCGTGAACGAAACGGACTCGCCCGCCGCCAAATGTACGCCACGCTTTTTCCCTACACTACCCAAAATCCGATTTTCATGCACCTCGTCAGTACCGACCCTGTGAAGGTAAAAACCACGATTGACCAATGTGCCGAAACTGGCTACGAAATGGTGATTCTGAGTTTTGGCAGTGGCCTAAATATGGAAGATGCAAGTGCCGAAAATATCAAAAAATTCAAAGGATTGGCCGATTATGCTCACAGTAAGGGAATTTTGCTGGGTGGATATTCACTTTTTAGTAGCCGCAGAATTGATGATGAAAATGATGTGATTGACCCAAAAACTGGTTTGCCCGATAAAGGTGCGTTTTTTGGAAATGCTCCATGTTTGGCCAGCCAATGGGGTATCAATTATTTGAATAATCTAAAGAAATTTATCACCGAAACGGGCTTTGATTTACTCGAACACGACGGCCCCTATCCTGGAGATGTTTGTGCTTCGACCAAGCACCCTGGCCACAAAGGTTTGGACGATTCGCAGTGGGTGCAGATGGAAATGCAAAAAGGGTTTTATCGCTGGCTCAATGAGCGTGGTGTGTACGTGAATGCTCCCGACTGGTATTTTTTGGATGGCTCGCATAAAATTGCGTTGGGGTATAGAGAAGTAAATTTTTCGCTTTCTCGTGAGCAACAAAAAATCTTGAATCGACAAAATATTTTTGATGGTACTTGGGAAAAAACACCTTCGATGGGCTGGGGATTTGTGCCACTTACCAAATATCAAGGTGGTGGAGAAGAGGCAGTTTTAGAGCCTTTGAGCGAGCATCTGAAAGATTATGAGCAGCTAATGGTGCAGTATTATGGTGCAGGTGTGCAGGCTTGTTATCGTGGGCCACGCCTCTATGACACCGAAGAAACCAAGCAGATGGTCAAGAAAACGATTGATTGGTATAAGAAATATCGCCAAATTCTGAACTCCGACCTCATTCATTTACGCCGCCCCGATGGTCGAGATTGGGACGGAATCATGCACGTAAATTCAAATCTGAAAGAAAAAGGTTTTGTGATGCTTTATAACCCACTGAAAGAAAGTGTTTCTCGAAAAATCAATCTTCCGCTTTATTACGCTGGGCTTTCGGACAAAGTTTCGGTGCGAGAAAAAGAAGGTAAAAACAAAAATTATACACTCAGCCGTAACTACGAAATTGAAGTTGATGTAACGATTCCTGCTGAGGGTTTTACTTGGTTGGTTTTGGAGTAAAAAAACAGGGGACAGTTGAAATCTGCCCCCTATTTCACATCACTTCTCAAACTCTACAATATGCTCAGAAGCATATTCATCATCCCCTGGTTTGATTCTTTTAACGAAGAAACGAGCTTTTTTGCCCAGTTTCAAACAAGTATTTTTAGCTTTTATATCTTCTTCGGTGTTGAGTGGTTGCAAAGAAGGATACCAAAGAATATAGCCAGGTTTATCAAAAAATAGCTGTGGTTTTGTCCAATCTTGGCTATTCATTGCCTCGGTAAAATCAGGATTTTTATTGAATGAAATAAAAACTTGGCTACCTTTCCACGATTTTCCGACTACTTTTCCCATCATCATTACCCAACAATTGAGGTAAGTATTCCAACTCACCGACGGCCCCCAATGAAAACCACCCGTTGGTGAAGAAGCCGCTCCACCGCCATTTTCTTGTGGAATTTGTAAAGAAGCAATCGGCTTGCCGATGCCATCGTGCGGAGCATTGAAGCCTTTTCCGTCCCAACGCTTGGCTTTACCAACTGGATTGTCTAAATCTTTAAGAGCGATTCGGGCAACACTGATACACTGACCCGACCATTCTTTTTTTGCGTCATAAGCAGCTTCGTCATAAACATCAGGATAACCGTACTCACCGTAAAACAAATACAAGTAATCGCCACTCGCAACGGCCGAAGGGTCGCCTACACCACCCGCAAAAGTATTAGACGAATTATGTGGTTTCAGAATCATTCGGGCATTCAAGTCTTCGATAAAAATTCCTTTATTTTCCCAACTTTTTCCACCATTAACCGATTTCATAATGCCAATTCTACAAACTGCGGCGGGGCTTTTTTCACCAGTTAAACCTTGCGGCCATTTTTTACTGTCTCTATAACCCGAATTTTTGAGCGAATCATAAGGGAAAGTTTGGGGATAATTTTCGTTGTGATACACCGCATAAAGTGTTCGACCTGATTTATCTTTCGCATCTTGATAAACCGTCTCAAACCAAACTGCACCGTGCAAACCATCTTCGGTTGGCAATACATTTTTAGGCATTATTGGGCTGTGAAAATTGTCGGCTTTACTCTTGAAAGTCTCTTCGGCACTTTTTCCATCGGCATATTTCAGGTCTTTGGCATAGCCCCAAAGTGGGTCTTCGCCATATTTTCCTGGAAAAATCCGAAAGGTATCACCCACCCAAACTTCGGCCATATTACAATCAACAAATGAGTTAAATTTGATTTTTTCGGCTGGTAAAAGCTTGAATTTTGGATTAAACCCTTGTGTTTTTTCGGTCGAAGTACAAGCGTTGAATATCAACGTAAATAAGCCTAAATAGGCAAAAAAGTATTTTTTCATTGTGGTTAAGATTGGTTTTGAATAGATATAATTTAATCGAAATTAGAAAAAATATCTTGCAAAATTAATTATTCAAGCAAAATACTTTTATCCAAATAAACTCGCCTCGGTCGAGGGTTTATTGCCTAATAATTACGTATTTTTGCTAAAACTCAACATAAACATGAATCAAAACTATGAATAAAATTATTTTATTCGCTTGCTTTTTTGGTCTATTAATGGTCGAAGCTAAAGCCCAAAAAATGCGAGGAATCGACAAAAGCCCGATGGATATGGCGTATTATCCTGATAATTTTGCCCACGACCGCAAATTTGCTCCAAAACTTATTGGCGATATACCAGCCATTGTGCGTGTAACTTACAGCCGACCTGCCAAAAAAGACCGTGAGATTTTCGGGACTAAAATAGTGCCTTATGGCGAAGTTTGGCGTGTGGGAGCTAACGAATCGACCGAGATAAAATTCTATAAAAATGTAACGATTCAAGGCAAAAAAGTGAAGGCTGGAACGTATTCTCTTTTTGTGATTCCAACGGCTACCGAATGGACAATTATCTTAAACAAAGACCTTGATTTTTGGGGAGCATATAGCTACAATAAAGACAACGATGTATTGCGTGTAAGCGTACCCACGAAAAAAACCGAAGAAGTTGTGGAATATTTTTCGATTCAGTGTGTGAAAGGCAGCAACGACAAAGAAACAACCATGAAAATGGCTTGGGACACTACTTTGGTTGAATTTTCGATTTCTTTCTAATCAAACATTTTACGCAAAAATGCCCCAAAGATTTTCTTTTGGGGCATTAATTATTTTACCATTTTTTGGTAAATGACGCTTAATTACTGTTTTTCAGCATCACGCAATTGCTCAATCGTAACGTATTCGAGTGCTTTTGCGTGAGTTGCTTCCAAAATTACTGGTGGAGCTACGCCCGCATTGTAGGCTTCTTTCCAACGAGCGGCACAAAGACACCATTTATCACCTGCTTTCAACCCTGGAAAACCATAAGCAGGATGAGGCGTAATAAGGTCATTGCCACGAGCTTTTGAATACTGTAAAAACTTATCAGTTACGACAGCCGCAACTACGTGAACGCCCGCATCGAGGTCGCCAGTTGAGCAAAAACCATCTCGATAAAAACCCGTGAGTGGCGATTTTCCAGCTATTTGTAGGTCAGTTCCGAGTACGTTTTTTTCGCCTTCTTTTGTCATAATTTTGTTGTTTTTAATCTGTTTTTTTGCGGCCACTGGCCCACACCCCGCTTTCGATTGATTGAGAGGATGTTTATTTTGTGCAAAAACCGATGCACACAAAAATGCTAAGAATATGATTTTCATTGATGTTAAATACACTGTTAGTTAAGTTTTTTTAAACTTTTATGAATTGTAGAACAATTTTGTAAATTGTTCTTTGAGACACACGGAACAACTTAGAAATCGGATGGCCGACGCTATTGTTCTACAAAAATTAAAACTAAGTTAGTATAGTTTTTTGATTATAGAAAATTAGTGCTTTTGTAGAACAATTTTGTAAATTGTTCCACGTGTCGAAGGGAACAATTTACAAAATTGTTCTACAATCAGTTTAAAAATAGGTCTTTTTAGCAGCCTTATTTTTCGTATAAAAAGCATTTTTAAACAAACACGGCCTCATACTCCTCAGCCTTGAAACCCAACGCTAAAATCTTATCAGATTCAATAATCGGACGTTTGATAACTGACGTTTTTTCGAGCATCAAAGCAATTGCCGAAGCATTATCGGTGATTTTTGCTTTTTCTTCGTCAGTTAGTTTTTTGAAAGTCGTTCCTGCACGATTTACGAGTTTATCGTAAGGCACTTGTGTGAGCCATTCTTCGAGCTTTTCAGGCGAAATACCTTTCTTTTTGTAGTCGTGAAACTCGTAGGCGACATTGTGTTCTTTGAGCCACGTGAGGGCTTTTTTCACGGTATCGCAGTTGGGTATTCCATAAACTTTAAGCATTTCTAAGTCGATTTACGAGATTTTTAAGAACTTTCATTTCGCCTAAATGTTCAGTTTCGTGGTTATAAAAAAACCAAAGCAATGCTTCATTAGTGCGAGGGTCTGGTCCAATTTTTATTGTCGATTCTTGTTGTAAATATTCATCTGAAACGGTTGCCGTAAGTGCATTTATTTCTTCGCCACGCTTTACAAAATGTTCAAGAATAAAACCCAACTCTGGATATGCTTCGTTGGCTTGAAGAGCAGAACCATTACCAAAAAACTCTCCTTCGTTTTCGTAAACATCTAATTTGGCTGTTGGATTCAAAATTTTAATAATGGTATTTCTCACAATGGTTGCATGACCAAGGTTCCAAAGGAAATTATTTACGGCATCATACGGACGAAAAAGTGCTTCTTCTTGCGAAAGCCCTTCGGCGAACTTTACTATTTTTCGAGTGTTCAACGAATGCCCTTTTTGTAATTCTGTTAGCATAATAGGCTTTTATTCAAGGTTAATTTAAAATAAAAAAAGTCGAATATCGTATTGATATTCGACTTTCCAAAATAACATGGTTTTAATAAATAATGTTCCCTTTTGTTTTTTGTCAATTGCCAAAAGTGGATACTGGTCGAAAATATTTCTGATAATACTCTTGAAATAATTTTGTTTCGATGATGCCTTATTGAAAATTCCAGTGGCGTAGCCACGTCAGACAATCTCGCTGGTTTCGGCTTCAATAATCGAAATCATTAATGTTCCGCTACCCAAAGCATATTTAACTGGTTGGTATTTATAGTTATCGTCTTTGGTTGAAACCCAATTGACGAGCGAAGGTT
>JBKBSS010000016.1:0-9730 GCA_046291385.1 Emticicia sp.
TGCCGTAAACGAAAGTGAATTTCCTGTAAAAAGCAAAATCAAAATTGCACCAATCATGCCCAACGGAATCACCGAAAGTACAATAAATGTGCTTTTGAAGGTTTTGAATTCAAGAATCAAAATAGCAATAATTCCGAAAATCGTGATGATGATAATTGTGCCAAGTCCGCCAAAAGTTTCGGCCGAACGCTCAACTTCGCCCGCCATTTTAAACTCGTAGCCTTTCGGAAGTTTAATTTTATTGAGTTTTTCAACGGCTTCTTTCGTAACATTTGGCGTAAGAAATCCACTTCTAATAAATGCCGAAACCGTCGAATATCTATCTCGGTCGTAATGATTGATTCTGTTGGGTGAAGTTTCAAAACCAACGGTAGCCAATTGGCTCAAAGGCACAAGATTTCCCATTTGATTGGCCACAAATACTTTCGAGAAAACATCCATACTTGGGCGTTGGTCACGAGGTAAATTTACATTTAGGTTCATTTCTTCGCCTTCTTTTTCTTTGTAAATTCCCATATTCACGCCCGCAATTCCCATTCTGATAGTTCGGTCAATATCAACCGTCGGAATACCCAACATTCCTGCTTTATCTTTGTTGATATTTACTCGTAAATCTACATTTTGTGCCGAAAGTGCGTTATTTACATAAATTGTGCCCTTCGTATCCTTAAATACTTGCTCAACTTTTGCCGAAATAACTCGCAGTGAATCAAGGTTTTCGCCCATAATTCTGACCGCCAAAGGTGCTTCAAATGGAGCTCCTTGCTCAAACTGAATCACACGGATTTTTGCACCTGCATACGAATCAAAAATTGCTCGTAATTCATCAATAAAGTTTTCACGCTCAGGCACTTCTATTTTATCTTGAAGCTGTACAAAAAGTTGTGAATAATTAGAAAGCGTTCCGCCAACGGGCAAGGTATTATAATAAATTCTTGGATTACTTTTGCCTACATTTGTCGCAAAATTCTTGACAATTTTATGCTTCAAAAGTTCATTTTCTACAAAACGAGCGGCTTTGTCGGTTTCTGATAAACTTGTGCCAAGTGGCGTTTCGATATTTATCAAAAATTGAGGTTTTTCGGAACGAGGAAAAACGCTCATTCCAACGACAGGAATCAATGCTAAACTTCCTGCAAAAATCAAAACAGCTACTAAAAGTGCCGTTTTTGGATACAAAAGTGCTTTGTGTAATACTTTTCGGTATGAACCTTCGATGCCTTTTTTCATCAAACGTAAAACCAAATTTTCGCCGTGTTCTTCACGTGGCATTAATTGGCTTGCCAAAAATGGCACGATTGTAAGCGAAACAAAAAGCGAAGCAATGATGGTCATAATAACCGCCATCGGTAAACTTCGGATAAAATCTCCTGCCGATTCGGGCAAGAAACAAAGCGGTAAAAAAGCAAAAATCAAAGTTGCCGTACAGCCCACAACCGCCAAACTAATTTGCTTTGTTGCTTCGATGGCTGCTTCTCGGCGTGGCATTCCTGTTCGGAGGAAACGGGCGATATTTTCAACAACCACAATCGAATCATCAACCAAAAGTCCGAGGGCGATTACTAAACCAACCACACTTAATTGATTAATTCCAAAACCTGCCAAATCGAGCAATGTCAAGCCAATTGCCAATGACAACGGAATAGAAATCATGACGATAATGGCTGGGCGAATACCCAATGGAATAAGCGTAATGAGTACCAACAAAATGGCAATGCCAAAATCACGGGCCAAACCGAATAAGCGAGTTGAAACACTTTTTACTTGGTCGAAACTTTGTTCAAATTTGATGTCTGGTCGTAAGTTTTTGGCAAAATTATCAATGATTGGTCGAATTTCTTCGCCTGTTTTGAAAATATTACTGCCGTTTTTCATGGTGGCAGTTACGAAAACTGCCCTTTTTCCATTCAAACGCCCTAAATATGTTTCTTCTTCGTAATCAAATTTTACTTCGGCAATGTCTCTTAAATAAGTTACGGTTGTGCCTGACGAACTTACGATTGTGCTATTTATTTCGTCCAAATTTTCGTAGCTGCCCGAAGTTTTTACGCTAAATTTTCGACTACCGATTTCGATATTTCCTGCGGGAATATTGGCGTTTTCTGATTGAATCGCACCCAAAACTCGGTTCAGCGGAATTCGGAATTGAGCCATTTTATCCAAATTAATCGAAATCGTAATTTGTTGCTTCGGAAAAGCCCAAATTTCTGAGGTTTTTATTGATTTTACCTTCAATAATTTGTCTTTCAAATTGTCGGCTTCTTTTTCCAAATCTTTGTACGGCGTAGTTTCCGACATCAAAGCACATTGAATAATATTGACACCTTCGGGCGTAAAACGCAGTACATCCATGCTGTAAATATCGGCAGGAAGTTTACTGCGAATGGCGTTGAGTTCACGTACAACTTCGTTATATTTATCATCTGGATTGATGGAATGCACAAACTCCAAACGGATTTGAGCCACACCTTCATCTGATGTAGAAATGACTTTTTTAATGTCGCTGATTTCGGACATTTTATCTTCAATCGGATTGACGATGAGTTTTTCCATATCGGCAGGCGAAGTGCCAGGATAAACCACCACGATACTATTAAAAGTTGCCTTCAAAGCTGGGTCTTCGGCTTTGGGCATATTGAGCAATGAATTGACCCCAATCGCCATAATCATTACAAAAATGATGATGGTAAATTGGTAGTTTTTGACGGAAAATTCGACTAATTTCATGTTTTAAAAAATATTTTTTATCTTTCAGTCTAATTATAATCTAATGGAAGCACTTCAAATTGAAAATACTAAGGACGTTTTGACTATTCGCTTAGACAAATCAAGTTTCAGTAGTCAATATATTTCTAATTTAGTCACCCAACTTCGTACTGAATATTTGATTCATAAAGCTGATTTTGATGAATCTATTGATGGAATTGGTGATGAAATAAATCAAAGTTGGTGGAGCAAGAACAAAGAAAAAATCATGGAAAAAGTTGAAAACTTTCAACAAAATGACTAAAATCGTCATTGATACCAATATTATTTTTTCTATACTCCGTACTGGTGGTGTTCATAAAGTAAAGGTTTTATTCGATACTTTTTATGAAATTTATGCACCTCAGTTTATCATGGTTGAGCTATTTCACCACAAAGAAAGAATAATCAATAATGCCAAAATTTCTGAGTTGGAAGTCTATGAATTATTAGATAATGTACTCCAACGCATTCGATTTGTGAATAATGATTTTATCTCAAATCAAAGTTATTTTAGGGCATTTAATTATTGCAAAGATGTTGATGAAAAAGATATACCATTTGTAGCTCTTGCGATTGAACTTCAATGCGAACTTTGGACAAATGACGATAAACTAAAAATTGGACTGGAAGCCAAAGGCTTTAATTCATTCTTCAATTCTTAATTACTTTTACTCGTGTTTTATCACTCAAAAAATTAGCTCCTTTTGTTACAATCTGAGTGCCTTCGCTAATGCCCGAAATAATGGCAACGCTATTCCCAAAAATATTTCCAATATTAACTGGCGTTTTACTAACTGATTGATTTGTAGCATTATACGAATAAACAAACGCTGTGTTTTTATCGGCTTCGACAATTGATTCAATCGGAGCGGCAAGCATGGAAATGCCTTTTTCTGTCGAGATTTCGGCTTTGGCTACGAAACCCGAGCGGAACGCCGCCCGAATTCCTTTTCTCCCGTTAGGTTGAATCTGTAATTCTGCCTCGAAAGTGCCAGTTGCAGGATTTACAGTTTGGGCAATTTGCGTGATTCGGGCTTGAAAAGTTTCGTTTGGATAAGCATCTAAATAGATTGTTGCCATATCACCAATTTTTACTTTTACTACATCACGGTCGGCCAAACCTACGTTTACGATATAGGCACTTTCGCCCGTTCCGAGAATAAAAGCTGGTGCAAATGGCGTTATTAATTCGCCTTGTTCTGATATTTTTCTAAGAATACGTCCGCTCGTTGGAGCATAAATTCTTGAAAGTTTTTGGTTAAATTCGGCAACTTGTACGCTTTGTTTGGCTACGTCGAAACCAGTAGTTGCATCTTGAACATTGGTAAGCGTGGTGGCTTCATCGGCGTAGAGTTTTTTTACTCGCTCCAAATCTCTTTCTGATTTTTCTAAGCCCAGCTTTGCTTGACGAACTTGGGCATCAATTTCTGATAAATCGAGTTCGGCCAAAAGTTGCCCTTCACGCACAGATTGCCCTTCTTGTACATACACACGGCGAATCATTCCGCCCGTTTTAAATGCCAATTTCATTTCTGATTTTGACGAAAGCACGCCACTTGCAACGATTGGTTCACTTAAAGATTTGCGACCAATAGGCTGTACTTCAACCGTCAGGATTTCTTCGGCTTCGGTTTTTTTTGTTTCTTGTTTTTTGTTGCAACTTATTGATAATAAGGCAATTACGACAAATATATGAATGTAGTTTTTCATCTATATTTTTGTTTTATAGTTCGTTATTAATATTTCTCTCAAAATATGATTGTATTTTTACTTCACTGCCCCAACTTTATCCAAAGCCGTTTGCTTCACCAAAATATCATATTTAGCAACCGATTCTTGCAAACGAGCCGTGATAATTTCATTAGATGCTCGCAAATATTCAATCATAATAGCCTGCCCATTTCGGTAGCGACTTTCTACGATTTTGAAATATTTTTCAGCTTTTGCAGTACCATCTTTTGCTGTTATCAATGATTTTTTTGCTGCTTCCAACTCAAAATAAGCTTGTGAAACCTGTAATTGAATTTGCTGTTTTAATTCTTCCAATTTGGTGTCCAGAATGTTTTTTTGGATTTTTGCTTGCTGAATTTTTGATTTTTTCTCGTAACCATGATACAAATCCCAGCTCAAACCCAACTGAATTACGGTATATGCCTGATTTTTGAAAGTATAACCAAAACCCTGAAAACCCACATTTCCACCCACAAAAACCTGCGGACGCATGGCATTCATTTCCTGCAATTTAATGGCCGTTTCGCTGATTTTTATATTTGTTCGTAGTTGCGAAAGTTCTTGGCGATGAGCCAAAGCATCTTCTTTTATTTGGGCTAAACCACTTGTTGGAACGGTATAATTAACCAAATTTGTATCAGCTACAATTTCGGTTGAAAAATCACGATTCATTAAATAATTCAAGAAAAACTGCACCGATTGGCGATTTTTGTCCAAAACCGCTACTTGCTGGTCGAGTTTGCTTACTTCGTATTCGGCCGAATAAACGACATCTTTAGTCGCTACGTTATTGCTGACGAGTTTTTCGTTGAGTTTTACAAAATCAGTGAGCAATTTTCTTGATGTGTCGAAAATCTTTTTTGCTTCAATTGTCTGTAAATATTGCAGATAGGCAGTTGTGATGCTGTAACGGATTTCGTTTTCTAAAACTCGTTTTTTTGCTTCTTGTGCCGAAACTAAATCTCTCTGTATCAGCAAGTTATAACGAATATCGGTATTGAAAATGGGGTATTGAAAACTCAGTTTTGTATCGTGAAAATTGTTGGGAGCAAGTAGTTGATTGACGTTTTCGACCTGCGGAAAATTATTTGTTCTGGTCAATTGATTGAGCGTAGAATAAACTGGATTGAGCAAATCGCCAATCGGAAATTCTAACCTACGCCCGCCCGCTGCCAATGTATAATTTGGGTTGAAAGTAACTTTCGGCATAAAATTCGCCTTGGCTTGCGTGATATTTTCAGCCGATTTCAAGATTTCGAGGCGTTCTTGTTTCAAACCCAAATTTTGTTTCAAACCTTCTTGAATATAAGATTCAAGAATGGGCGACGTCGGAACGCCGCCCGTTTGTGAAAAAGCTCCAAAAGAAGTAAAAAATAGGCAAATAAATAGTTTTTTCATATTTACTAATAAGTACTGGGACAAAAATAACTGTCAATTTGATTGCTTATAAACCGCTGATGTTCAGTGTTTTAAAATTCGTAAATCGTACCTCGTAATTCGTCCCTCTACTTACTGTCTCAATTTATGAACACTGTTAAGTTATGTTTCTGAAAAAAGGTCAGACCCCAATCTTACATTTTTATGCCAGTTGTTACCAGATTAGAAGTGCATTTAGCAATAATTTTATGTTCGTTGTTTCTGATTTCGCATTCCATATTAATCACCGTTTTTCCTGCCCTGATTACCTTCGATTTTACATAAATAACGTCGCCCACTTTGGCAGGAAGCAGATAATCAACGCTTAAATTAATTGTTGAGTAAAAACTTTCACGACCAAGCGAGAAAACCGTCATTCCCATTACATCATCCATCATTGAAGCAGATATGCCACCGTGTAAGATTTTTCCTGGGTTTGTCATTTCTTCACGCACCACAAACTCAACCGTTAGCGAGCCTTCTTCTACCGCAATCAATTTTCCATTGAGCCAACGCCCCAAAGCCGAAGGACTCATTTCGGCTGAATTTTTGCCAATATTTGATATAAAATAATCTAAAACTTGATTTGTCATTATTGCTTTTTATGGGTTTTTAAGATTTGCACAAATTGGGCATAAGCATCTTCCAAGAGTTTGATTCTTTTATCCTCTGGAAAAATCATCGTTCGGCGGCGTAAATGTAGCGTTGCCAAGCCGTGTACTAAACTCCAAACCATCACCGAAACGGTTTCATTGTCTGTTCCTTCAAAGTAGCCTGCTTTCATGCAATCTGCTACCACAAATTTGAGCGTTTCAAAAGCTCGTTCGCCATCGCACCAAATTTCTTCTCGACATTCCAAGGTTTCTATTGGGGCGGTCATTACGAACATCAAATCGTATAATTCGGGGTTTTCAAAGGCGTATTTTAGGTAATATTTTCCTAAAGCAATTAATCTATCAAAAGGGTCAATTTCGCTAATGATTCCTGCTTGCATGGCTTGCATCAATGCTCCGAAAGCCTCAACGTGGAGTGCAAAAAGAATCTCGTTTTTGTCTTTAAAATACAGATAAATCGTGCCAGCACTGTACTCAATCACTTCGGCAATGTTGCGAATACTTGTTTTTTCAAACCCTTGCTCCAAAAAAAGTGAACGAGCGGCATCTAAAATCTGTCGCTTCATTTCTACTTTTTCTCTTTCTTTTCTATCAATTACACCCATTTGAAAATCAATTATCTACTTAACGATGCAAATAAAATGAACAGTGTTCAGAAAAACAAATGTTTCTTGAAAGTTCATAAAAAAGTGTGGCACATTTCAAAAATGTGCCACACTTTTACGCAAATATAAACTTCATATAAACGAAGTAGAACTTCGTTTCACAATCCATAAATTATATTTCAATAATATTAAAACTATAATCAATCGGGTCGAAGGCTTCGAGGAGTTTGTTGATGAAATCTTTGTCGTTGAGATAAAAATTCAAGAAATTTTCTTTACGCTCTTGCAAACCGCCATCGGGGAAAAGTTTTTGTTTCAAGGCCAAAAGCTGCGTAACTGACATTTCTTGGTTGCGTTCTTCCGCTTTTTTGATACGTTTTTCAAGATTTTCGAGCGAACTGATGATTTTTGATTTTTCGGCCTCAACTGCACCTTTCATGGTTTGGTCAATAGCCATTGATTTTTTTAAGATTCGTTCAAAAACTTCGCTTACATCATCAATTTCAAAGGCCAGACTCAAAGAGTTTTCCGAATTTCGCTCGACATAACTTCTTCGGAGAGATACATCATCGGCAAAAAGTTCTTCGGCCGTAACTCCCAACTTATCAATGCGTTTTTGGCTTGCTTGATTGATTACCAAGGCAAAATTTCGAGGCATCAAAAGCGGAAATTGTTCGCCATAATGGTCGAAAATGCCTTTGAGTTGCAACCAATAAGGCACTTCTGATGGGCCACCAATATAGGCCAAATTCGGCAGGATTGTTTCTTGATAAAGCGGACGCAAAACTACATTTGGACTGAAGCTTTGTGGCTGATTATCAAGCACTTGAAGTATTTCGGATTCAGAGAAAGATAACTCAGAATTTAAAACTTTATAAACATTATCTTCTTTAACTATACGTTCACGAAGCCCATCTTGCAGATAAAAAAAATTGATTTCACGAGGCGTGATTTGGGTATGATAACCCATTTCGTTTAGTTCATTTGAAGTTTTCGTGACGATTTCGTTGGCAGCATTATTTAATAAATCATCTTTGATAATATCGCTAAAAACACCTTTCAAGGCAGCATCATCGGCATCGATGCAAACTAAATTTTCACTACCGAAAAGCTCGTGCATATATTGTCGAGCGGCATTGGCGAGCGTTGTATTTTTTAAATATGCTTCTTCAAATAAAGTTGGTTTTTCGGGCAATTCTTCGAAAATTGCTTGTAATTCGGCAGGATTCATGCGTCCGACTGCTCCTTTTTGCTCAGTTTCCCATTTATGGTTTTTTCCGAAAAGGTTAAAAGAAGCGATTTCGGCAAAATCGTGGTCTTCGCTCGCCATCCAATAGACAGGCACAAAATTATAAGCAGGAAATTCGGCTTTTAATTTTTTGGCTAAATTGATAATCGTGACGATTTTATAAACCACATAAAGCGGCCCAGTGAAAATATTGAGCTGATGCCCAGTCGTAACGGTAAAGGTATTTGGCTCTAAAAGAATATCAAGATTTGGCTTGTTTTCTAAAACTTGGTACTGCTTTTCGAGTACCGAAACCAAAGTTTTGCGTTTAGCATCTGTAAATTTCCTTGCTTCAATCACTTTCCTAAAGCCTTGAATATCAGGATATTGGTTGTAGAATTTTTCAAGATTTTCGTTTTTTGAGATATAATCTAAAAACAGTTTCGGAAATGCACCGACCGAATTTAACGCTATTTGTTGAGAGGGCATATTTAGGTTTTTTTCTTTGCTCTAAACAGAACAACAAAAAATGGGTGTGGGTTTCAAAGGAATGGTGAATGGTGAATGGTGGATGGTGAATGATTTACATATTCTATTGATAATCAATGTTTTATCAAAAAATTAAACATTCACTATTCATCATTAAACATTAGTTTTTATTCATACATGCCGTCAATCACGGCTTTATATTTGGCGTTAATGGCTTTTCGTTTGGGTTTTAGGGTGGGTGTAATTTCACCACCTTCAACCGTCCACGGAGTTGCCAAAAGCGTAAATTTCTTTACTTGTTCGTAAGGGGCAAACTCTTTATTGAAACGAGCAATTTCACCAAAAATCAATTTCAAAATCTGCTGATTTTTAATCATTTCGGCATCAGAAGTATATTCAATGCCTTGCGATTTGCACCATTCACGCACCACAATAAACTCAGGAATAATCAATGCCGCAGGAAATTTTTGACTTTCACCCACCACCATCAAGTGTTCAATAAAAACCGACTCTTTCATTTTGTTTTCAAGCACTTGTGGAGCCACGTATTTGCCGCCCGAAGTCTTGAAAATTTCTTTTTTGCGGTCGGTAATCTTCAAATATTTTCCTTCTTCCAATTTGCCAATATCGCCCGTGTGAAGCCAACCTTCGTGGTCAATCACTTCTTTTGTGAGGTCAGGTTTGTTGTAATAACCCAGCATTATGTTTGGCCCTTTGACCAAAATTTCGCCATCTTCGGCAATTTTTACCGTCGTTCCGTCAATAATTGGGCCTACCGTACCGATGCGTAAATCTAAAGGCATGATGCGATTGGTGGCAATTACGGGCGAAGTTTCGGTCATGCCGTAGCCTTCCGAAACTGGAATGCCCGCCGCCCAAAAAACTCTTGCCAAACGTGG
>JBKBSS010000016.1:9830-19640 GCA_046291385.1 Emticicia sp.
TGCAAAGCGGCCGCTCCCGAACAAATCATTCGGATATTTCCGCCCAAAGCTTCTTGCCATTTGCTAAAAACGAGTTTTTTTGCCCATTTTAACTGAAAATTATACCATGCACCAAATTCTTGGTTGGGGTCATATTTTAAGCCTAAACCTAAAGCCCACAAGAAAATTCGGCGTTTTAGTCCGCTCAGTTCGTAGCCTTTTGCCACGATTTTATCATAAACTTTTTCGAGCAAACGTGGTACGGTTGTGAAAATGTGCGGCTGAATATCACGCAAATCTTCAGCAATCGTTGCCATGTTTTGGGCGTAATAAATGGATAAACCTTTGCTCATGTAGAGATACAAAACCATGCGTTCGTAAACGTGGTTGAGCGGCAGAAAACTCAAGGCTCGGCAGGTTTCATCAATCGGAAAATTGTTTTTGCACGACTCGAAATTACTAATCAGATTTTGGTGCGAAAGCATGACACCTTTCGGGCTTCCAGTTGTGCCTGATGTGTAAATGATTGTCAGTAAATCATTAGTTTTGATGCCTGATTTGATACTTTCAAGCTTTTCAATGTCTTGATTATCAGCTTTTTCTGAAATTTCTTTCCAATGATTATTACCCACTATTTTATCGAAAGAATAAATTTCTTGTACGCTCGGAACATCTTTGGCGGCATTTTGTGCTTTGCGGAGAAGGTCGGCATCGCCCACAAAAACTAATTTTATACTGGCATCATTGAAGATATATCGGTAATCATCAACTGTAATATTTGGGTAAAGCGGTACGCCAATCGCCCCGATTTGCTGAACGGCAAAATCAACAATATTCCATTCGGGACGACTTTCGGAAATGACCGCAATTTTATCGCCTTTTTCGATGCCAATTTTCAGTAAACCCAAACTTAATTGAGTCACAGAATCAATGAAATCTTTTGCCGAAATGCGTTGCCACTCGCCTTTGATTTTAGATGCGAAAACATCAGATTTATTGTATTTTGCCAGTGATTGGTCTAATAAATCGAAAACTCTTGTAATTGGTTGTGACATCTTTGTTGTGGTGCGAACATCCTGTTCGCCTAAATGTTGTACTCAATTTTTTAATTCCCTTTACTCGCAAACACTTGTCCTACAAGCCTAAAACTTATTTTCGTCAACGTCCTTTATAAACTGAATAACGTTCGGAAAATAGGTTTTTTGGTCGTCCCAAAAAGATAGATGGCTGCCATCGGGACAATACAAATAACGCCCTTTTTGCACTGATTTACTAATATATTCCATTGCTTTTGGGTCCATTGTGTCGTATTTTGCACCAATTGCCAAAGTCGGAACTTTGATATTGGGCAAACTTGCTTTTCTATCCCAAGTCAATAAACGTCCGCCAACTTTAAATTCGCTTGGGCCTTGCATCAGCACATAAATATGTTCGTTGAGGTGCTTAAAAGTACGATTGACAGGTTCTGGCCATTCGGGCAAACGACAAATACGTTGATTGTAATATTCACGGGTGACTAAATCGACATAAACTGGATTTTTGAAATCGCCAGCAGCTTCAAAAGCATTGAGTGAATCAACCAAAGATTTTCGCATTTGGCTTCTCAAAACTTCGTTATATTTGGCATAATCAGGAATACTGGGCATCATATTGCTGATAATCAAGCCTTTAAGATTTTCTTGGTATTTTAAGGCGTATTCCATCGCCAAGATTCCACCCCAAGAGTTTCCGAGTAAATAAAAATTATCTTTATTTAGTCCCAGAGCCTTGCGGACTTGTTCGACTTCTTCAACAAAACGTGGGGTTGTCCAGAGTGAATCGTTTTGGGGTTGGTCAGAATAATACGAACCCAATTGGTCGTATTCGTACATTTCAAAGCCTTCCTTCGGGAAAAAACTTTCGAAGCATTCCATGTATTCGTGGGTCATGGCTGGGCCTCCGTGCAGTAACAAGATTTTGATTCGTGGATTATCGCCAAATTTTTTCGTCCAAACTTTGAATTTTCCTGCCAAAGTTTCTATTTCAACCATTTTTACGCCACCAGTCTGGATTTCGCCCAAAACCGATGTTTCATTTTGAGAGCTTTCGTTACTCGCTTTTTTTTCGCAGTTTGTCAGTAAAACTACCGCAGCTATCATTACAAGAAGTTTTTTCATAAGGTCAGTTTGATTAGATTTATTACAAATATAAGTCATTAAAAGCTACTTTTGGGGCGAGTGGGTTTGAAAGTTTTAAATTTTATGTCTTAAAAATTGTAAATCCGAATTTTGGGGATGTAATTTGTTTTGAAATTATTTTGATGAATAAATCATGAAAAAAATACTTATTATTGGTTCAACTGGCTTGCTTGGAAAACCTGTTACGAAAGCATTTATTGGTGCAGGTTTCGATGTCACGATTTTGGTACGAGATAAAGATTTGGCAGAAAATTTTTTCCCGAAAGCAAGCATCATTCAAGGAGATTTACGCAATAAAGCTGATGTTGAAAAAGCCATGCACAACCAAGATGTAGTTTTTTTGAGTTTATCGGTAAAACAAACTGAAAAAGAAAACGAATTTCATACCGAAGTCGAAGGTCTTGATTTGGTGATTGCAGTAGCGAAAGCCTTGAAAATCAAGCGAATAGCTTATCTTTCATCGTTAGCACACTTATATCAAGGCATGAACGGTTTTGATTGGTGGGTGTTTAGAATCAAACAAGAAGCGGTACAGAAAATCAAAAATTCAGGTATTGCCTACACAATTTTTTATCCTTCGGCGTTCATGGAAAGCATTTTTTACCAGTCGAAACAAGGGAGTATGGTTGCTTTGGGCGGAAAATCGGAATACCCAATGTATTATGTAGCTGCCGAAGATTATGCCCGACAAGTAGCAAAATCGTTTGAGGTTTTGAACGATAACGAAAGTCGAGATTTTGTGATACAAGGCTTAGAGGCTTTTACGCAAGATGCGGCTGCCAAAACATTTATTCAGCATTATAGAAAAGAAAAACTTCGCACGATGTGGGCCCCGATGTTTGTGATGAAATTGATGGGAGTTTTCATCCAAAAATTTGATTATGGCTATCATATCGTGGAGGCTCTCAATAAATACCCCGAAAAATTTGAAGCACAACAAACATGGGATTTACTGGGAAAACCACAGATTAGCTTGAAGGATTTTGCTGAAAACTTATGAACTACTCAACTCGCTGCTTTTCTCGGTAAAATGTAATACAGAATTCCCCCAACAGAAACGACTAAAAGTAAAATTATCAAAACCTTTTGAAGACTTCCTTCGTTTGGATTTTCGAGTAATTTTCTAATCTCTTTGGCCTGTGAACCTGTCCAAACTGCCAATAATGTACGAGGAATCATTCCGAAAAAACCTCCCAAAAGGATGTTTTTTAGTTTTGCTCCCGATAAGGCAAACACAAAATTTGTTAGTGCGAAAGGTAACACGGGCGAGAGTTTCGTGAAGAAAATAAACTTTAATTCGTCTTTTCTGATATTCTCCAAAATATTGCTAATATTCTTGTTATCAGATAGATACGCTTTGAATTTATCGCCATCAATGCGTTTGGTTATGATATTTACGAGTAAAATAGCAACCATATTCAGCACGAAAACTGGTAAAATGGCATTCCAGCCGATGAAATAGCCAAAAATGAGAGCCAATAGAGTAGGGGGCGTAAAAGCAAATGTAGAAGTGATACAACAAATGAGGGTAATCAAAACCCAATTTTGCCAATTAAAAGCCGAAACGGTATTTTCGTGAGTGATGACCGCAAGAGTAAGAGCCGAACTGAAAATTAAGGGAATAACCGTCAAAAAAATCGAGGAAATGAGCGGAAAAGAGTATTTGTTGGAGATTTTCAAACCAATAAAATTAAAAATCTCCTTCTTTAGTTGAGAAGGAGATTATATAAACAAACAATATTTTTAACGAACAAATTTAAAACAAAAATCCGTAACGAAGCGTAATCGGCGTTTCATTTCCAAGTAAACTTTGTGGACTAATAAAACCTTTGTTTGGGTAGCCTAAATTGTACAGAAGCGATATAAAACTTCCACGTTTGCCATCGCCACCTTGATAAAAACCTGCTCCGATAAGTGGCGAACTGCCCCAAACTTTCTTGAAAGCTGCACTTGGGTCAACTGGATTATCAATGTAAGAATAAAATTGATAAGCGTCTGCTCTTATAAACTCATACTCTGCATGAGCAAAGAATCGCTTGAAAACTTGTTGACGAACGAATATTTTAGGCCCAAAAATCGTATTATTTGTATTGGTTGCACTATTTCGGTTGAATGTACCTTGAAAAATAAAGTTCGCACCTATGCCCGCAACTGTTCCTTTATCGTTCAATTCGTAGCCTACCATTGGTGAGGCATCAATATAAAAAGCACCAAAAAAGCCCAGCCAAAAAGTCCCGCCGTATCTCAGTTTTTCTCTCCATTCGGGTTTTGGTTTCTCAAAAAACACTTGAGTTTGGGTGTCTTTATCTCCCGAAGTCGGGATTCCTTCTTGAGCAAAAACGCTCAATGTGCTAATAATCAATGCACTCGCTAAAATGATTTTACGCATATTCTAAAGTCTTCTCTTCCTGTAAAAAATCAGGTAGTTTGATGGTATCGAGGAGTTGTTCTTCGAGCATATTTGCCCACTCCGTAAGATAAACGATAACATCCGCCCTAACATTGTGGCGAAGATAACGATTTTCGATAGGCAAACGCATTAAAATTTGCTTATCCGATAATTTTTCGAGGTTTTGGAGGTCTTCCAGCGAAAAACCCGACGTAAGCATCTCGTGAATCACCAAATCAATGGGCATTTGAGTTGTGCCGCAGTAGTCGTTCAATTGCTCATTCCAGTCGCCATGCCCCTGCATAGCATAAGCATGAATTTCTG
Organism: Emticicia sp.; assembly: GCA_046291385.1. Taxonomy (GTDB): domain Bacteria; phylum Bacteroidota; class Bacteroidia; order Cytophagales; family Spirosomataceae; genus Emticicia. Next base: position 14,700 of record JBKBSS010000016.1, read on the forward strand.
CTTTTGAGCGTTTGGTTATTTCCTGAGCCAGATTTCCACAATTACAACTGCCCATGTGTCCCCACATATATTCATTGCCCGAACTTAGTTTTTTTGCCGTACGACGCAGAGCGTCAATGATTTCTACTTTTGCCTGTGCCATATTTATTAATGCTTAATGTTTAATGATGGATGATTAATAAACTTTCGGTTAAGTACTTTTGTTTGTCTAATTTAAAGTAAAAATAAGAGGTCTCTCGAAAAATATTCAAGAGACCTCATAAATTTTTTTTCTTACCACTTTCGGGCTTCGAAATTATGCTTTTTTAGCTTTGGTGTTTTTAGTTGCTTTTGCTTCAACTTTTGGCTCGGCTCCTGTCTTCGCCTTTGTTTCTTTTGCGGGAGTTTTAGTTTTTTCGGCTACTGGCTCGGCAGTTGCTTTAGTTTTTACTGTTTTAGTTTCAGTGGCTTTTGGAGCAGCGGGAGTAGTTTCAGAAACTACTTCGATTACACAATTTTCCACTGAAAATTCTGGATTATAACTATATTTTGATGCTTGTGTATCGTTTACCCAACGACCATCATTCAATAAGTAACGGTATTCGTAAGAACCCGACTGTAAGCTAACCGAAGCTTTCAATGAACCGTCTTTTTGTTGTTTTAAAACAACTCCATTGTTAGAGTCCCAATTGTTAAAATCACCCAATAAAATACCCGAAGTTGCACCAGCGGCAACATCGGCAGGAAGAAGAAAATCAATTTTTTTGCTTGACATAATATGTATTTTCGTTTGTTTACGATACAAAGTTTTGCATAAAAAAATATCTTTTCCTAAAAATATCATTGAAAAGTACAAAAAATCTTTAAAAAACACAATTTTATTAAAGAATGATTAAAAAAACAAGCAATTCAAGTCAATAATTTAGACTTAAATTGCTTATTATCAATTACTTATATGAGCCTTAATTTTGATTAAACTGCTCAGTGATTACTTTGCGTAAAGCCTGGTGCGGACGAAGCCCGTTATTGCGGTAAACCTTCGGCCCTGCGTCGGTCGTAATATCTTGTGCATTACGCATCTGACGCACCGAAGTACTTCTAAACTCTTCGTATTCTGCATCGGTCATTTCGTCACGGTTGGCTTTTCCTTTCTCCAAACCATCATCAAAAGTATTGATGCGGCGGTCTTGGTCAGCTACTTTCGAGCGGTTGAGCATATCTTCGATGTGAGCCAAAATTTCTCTTCTTTCGGCTTTCAATTCTGCCAGATTTGGCAATAAAGCTAAATCGTTTTCCAGAATACTTTTTTGTGTAATTTGTTGAGCCAATTCGCCTTCGGCAACTTTCAATTCTTCAATTAATTTCAGATTACGTTTTTTCATTCGGCGAATCGTTGGCCCCGCTTGCAGCCAACTATACCAGTAAGCCTGCATAATCGGGAAAGAAATACCCAAACAAATAGCACCCGCAATGGCAAACAAAACTCCACTCAAAATAAACGACATCAAAGCCCACGGACTATTTACTAATTCAAGATTGAGTTTGTCATAAGCTTTAAGTTGCTCATCCATTTTCTGAATAAGTGCTTGATTATCAGCAGGATTTACGGCCGTTGCATCCATTGGCTGGCTATTGAGCTGCATCGCCTTGATTTGCTTATTGATGCTTTCTTTTAGCTTATCGGTTTTGTAGGCTTCGTAGCGAAACCAACCCAAAATAAGCATTGTAGCCACCGAAAAAGCTACTAAAAAGCCTTGAAAAATGGCATAAGTACGCTTAGTTTTTGGCGAATACTCGTTGATATATGGTTGTTCGACCAATCTATCATAAGCAGGTTTTAGTAATACTGAAAGCATCGCCAAGCCAATCGCAAATGCCCAAGCTTCATAATTATCACGAATGTTGAGGGCATAAGCCACAATTTCGTGCGAAATAATTAAATCACCCGTAACGAAAGCGATACCTGCCAATAAGTACAGGATTCCTGCAAGTAATGAATACGGCGATTCATTATTGTTGCGTTTGCCTTCAACTCGCTTGATGGTTGCCAAATTATCATCAATGTGGTCTTGCACGAAACCTACCTTGCGTGAGTGCGTACTGATTCCCATGATAAACTCTTGTAGTTTATCAAACGAAGTTTTTTGTTTTTCCTTCGTTTCGGCAATTTCGGTATCTATTTTGGCTACTTCTTCCTTTCTTTCGGCAATTCGTTCTTGTAGCCATTCGTAGGTTACGTGGCTCGAAACATATCCTTCGTAGGGGTCATCGCCTTGGTCTTTATCTTTTCGGATATTTTCGACACCGATTAGATAACCGTGCTGGAAGTCGGAATTATAATAATTTTCTGGATTTTCCATGTTTAAAAATTTACGAATTACGACAGGGTTGCCCGTGCGATTACGATTTACGAATGTTATAACCAATAAAATTCGTTGTAAAATTAGAACACAGATGACACTGATTTTACTGATTTACACAGATATGTAGATAAAATTTTGTTTTATCGGTAAAAACCAGCCTAATCTGCGTTCAATTTTTGATGGTTACAAATTAAATAACGCATTACTAAAATAATCTATCGTTGTTATCTAATTTTCTATTTCAATATTATATTTATCCAAAAGTCCTCGAATATTATTGAGCGAGAACTTTGCTTTTTTTATTCGATTCAATTCTGGGTCGATTGAAAAATTTTGTGATGTTCTTAAATCAGCTTTTTCTAAGATTGTTCGTTCAAAAACTGCCGAAATAAATTCACAATTTTCAAAAACTACGCTCGTTAGGTCGGTTTCGGTAAAATCTGCTTCTTTTAGATTACAGTTTTTAAACTTCGTACCTTTCATTTTTAGTTGATAAAAGCCTGCCAAATGCAAAAGACAATCCTCAAAACTGACAGAAAACAAAAACGGATTGCATTCGCCAAAATTTACGCCCAAAAGCTTACAGTTTTTGAATTTCAAGTGCTTCATTGCTGTATTGCTCAGTTTTACATTGCTGAGGTTACAATCTTCAAATTCACAATCAATAAAATCGAAATGTGATAAGTGTAAATTCGAGAAATCACAATTTGTGAAAGTACAGCTTTCGTATTCTGCTTTTCGGAGGAGTGTTTGGGTGAAATTTATTCCGCTAAATTGTTGTTGTTCTATAATTGGTTTGAGCATTTTATCTACTGGCGAACCAGACGTTCGCCCCACAAATTTTATTTCAAAATATCCTGTATTTGTTTGCCTGTTAGTTTTTCACGGTAGCTGCGAGCCAAATTAAACTCACTTTCAAAGAGTTTTACGAGCATTTCTCGGCGTTCGTTGAGGCGTTTGAGTTCAGCTTCTGGAAGTTTGAGCGTATCCACAATTTTCCATTTTTCTACTCTTTGTTCATCAATTTCGAGTTTGAGTTTGGTTATTTCATCTTCCCATTCTTGGGTTTTGTTGATTTTATCTTTTTGTAATTGAAGATTATCGAACCAAACTCCCGAATCAGTTTTCAACACAGTCAGATTGCTTAAAAGCAATTTTCCAGCAAACAAAAACAAGAAAAATACAAAGAAAAACAAAGCAAATGAGCGAAGAAGAGTTTGGTTGTCGAGAGACTGAACAAACACAAAAACCGAAGCGGCCAAAGGCATTCCGATTTCTTCGAGGAGTTGTCGCCATGAAATTGAAGAATCTTTTTCGTGAAAAAGCGATTTTGAATTAAACAAATTAAACATTCCAGCCAAGAAAACCCCCAGTGCAATCACGTAATGATTTTTTGGAAAATTGGTTAGAATAGATTCATCAATCAAATAATAATTGCCAACACACATCGCCAACGAAAGCACAATACCAATAAAAGTACGTGGTAGTTGGTGGTCGGTGCGTTCACGATTTTCGAGAATTTGTGTTTTCTCGGTTAGCTCGTTGATGCGGGTTTCCTTTTGCTCAATCAACAAATTAATCTCTCCAATTTTTTCGGAATGATATTCTACTATTTTTTCGGTTTCGGCTGTTTGATGAGCAAAATAATTACGAATTGCTCCGATTTTTTCTTCGGCTTTTGCTTCTGAAAGTCCAAAAATTACGCCTTCGTCTCGCAAAGCATCTTCATTTTCGAGCCAAAACGGTATAATGTCCATTTCGGGTGAAAACTGCTGAATTTCGGATGTGGGAATAATAGCTACTTCGGTGGAAATTGGTACTTGTGGGGCGTTCAAAGCAAGAACATCTTCGTTGGGCGAAGGGGCAGTTGGTTTTGAATTAAAAATGTTTTTTACTCGGTCAAAAAAAGACATGGGCTTATAGGCTCGTTTTAATTACTCATGCTTACGGGCGTATTGGGAAAAACCTGATGGGTCGGATTTTTTTCGTACTCAATAATAGCAGTTATTATTTCACGAAAATATCTTTCACGTTCAAAATTTCCGCCAAAACCAGCGTCTATCATTATAGCAGCTTTTTCGTAAGCAATTATGTATTCTCGGTGATTGTGTATTTTCATAGTGATTGCGGTTGGCAAATGTACGAATATATCTGAGCAACCACAATGCCATATTAACTCGAAATTGGGGAAAATATTTTGATTTTGAAAAAATAAAAGTGAAGAAGGCATTTTTCGATGGTTGAAGGGCGTAAATTTGTGCGTGATTTGAATTAAATCGTGATTTTTGATTGTTCAATCATTTTAATCTGCTAAATCAAAGTTTTGGACAAAATGATTTCAATAATAGTAGCTACCGCCGAAAATGGCGTAATCGGAAAAGATAATCAATTACTCTGGAAGCTCTCAGCCGACCTAAAGCAGTTCAGAATTTTGACAACTGGACATTCGGTCATTATGGGACGCAAGACTTTTGAGTCAATCGGCCGACCGTTGCCCAATCGCACAAATATTGTTATTTCTCGCCAAAAAGATTTGATTTTACCCGAAGGAGTTTTGAAAGTAAATTCGCTCGAAATTGCTATCGAAACGGCTAAAAAT
>JBKBSS010000169.1:0-7347 GCA_046291385.1 Emticicia sp.
GCTTTGACAACTTCATAGATATCAACATCGCCCGCAAGGTGTGCCGCTTCATGGAAATTTAGCGAATTTTCCTCTCTTTTAGTAGTTCGTAAATGCAAGAAATGAATGCGGTTAGCGAACTTTCTGACCATTTTTGCCAGTTCATTATCTTCTCGCACCCCCAACGAACCCGTGCAGAAAGTAATACCGTTGGGCGTAATGTCACAGGCATTCATTAATTGCTCTAAATCGTTTTCGGTACTCACAACTCTTGGTAAACCTAATAATGATTTCGGAGGGTCATCGGGGTGAATGCAAAGATTAATGCCAATTTCTTGGGCGAAAGGTGCTATTTGTTGAATAAAATAATACAAATTGGCTCTTAATTCGGCATCACCGATGTGGGCGTAATTATCAAGTAAACCTTGAAAAGTATTCAAATCGAAGGCTTCTTCTGAACCTGGTAAACCCAAAAGTGCGGTGTTTTTCAAGGTTTCAATTTCGGTCTGAGTCATTGTCTCAAACTTCTTTTTGGCCGATTCTCTCACTTCGATTTCATAATCTTTCTCCGCATTTGGACGCTTGAGAATGTACAAATCAAAAATCGCAAAATCTTCCCAAACAAATCTTAGTGCTTTTGAACCATCGGGCATTTCGTAATTCAGATTTGTGCGTGACCAATCCAAAACAGGCATGAAATTATAGCAAACTATCGTGATGCCACATTTTGACAGATTCAATAAAGATTGTTTATAATTTTCAATGAAAAGCTCACGAGATGGCAAGCCTTTTTTTATGTCTTCGTGAACGGGCAAGCTTTCAACCACCAACCACTTTAAAGGTGTGTATTGAGAATTGTCTTTTTCGATAGTGTTTATTCTTTCTTGAATTGCCTCAACTGACCAAACTTCACCGACAGGAATTTGGTGCAAAGCCGAAACTACTCCTGTGCAGCCCGCTTGTCGAATATCCATTAATGAAACTGGGTCATTTGGCCCAAACCAACGCATTGTATGTAGCATTTTTATTAATTAAGAATGTAGAATTAAGAATGTAAAATGATTTAGTTTTTATCATCAATAATTAAGAATGAAGAGTTTTTTAACGAATCAATGTTTAAAAACTCTTCATTCTGAACTCTACACTCTTCACTTTATTAAACTTATTTTTTGTGCATTTTTTTGTGCTTTTAGGGCTAACTCAGTGGCCAAAAAGCAATGTTCTTGGGTCATGGCTGTTTCGGTTCTGTTCAGAATATCATCAACCAATTGTGGGCCATAAGGCAATGTTTGGGCGGTGCAATCAAAGTATTTTGTTTCTTTGTTATCGGTTAAAAATAAATGACTTCCTCCTTCACGACCTGCAATATCAATGTTTTTTCTGATTTCGATAAAGCCTTCTGTACCAAGAATTGTCAAACGACCATCGCCCCAAGTTTTGAGACCATCGGGAGTAAACCAGTCAACTCTGATGTAGCCCATTCCGCCATCGCCTCTGAGCATAACATCGCCAAAATCTTCAAATTTTGGGTATTGTGGATGATGCACATTGCCAATTTGAGAAGCTACAACTTCGGCTTTTTTAGAATTTGTAAAAAATAAATATTGGTCAAACTGATGCGATGCAATATCTGTAATAATTCCGCCAAATAAATCTCTATCAAAAAACCATTCTGGGCGAGTTTTTGCATTCATTCGGTGCGGGCCGAGTCCAATTGTTTGAATCACGTTGCCAATTGCTCCTGCTTTTACGAGTTCGCCCGCTTTTACAGTTGCACGATTTTCAAAGCGTTCGCTGTACATGATTGAATAGATTCGTCCAGTTGCTTTTTGTACTTTTCTTACTTCGGCCAATTGTTCGAGTGTTGTAATTCCTGGTTTATCCGACATGAAATCTTTGCCCGATTTCATTACACGAATGCCCAAGGAAGCTCTTTCTGATGCAATGGCCGAACTCAAAACCAATTGAATTGATTTATCTTCTAAGATTTCTTTTTCGTCTTTCACCAATTTTGCATCGGGATAACGTTTGGCAAATGCCGCAACTAAATCCGCTTCTTTGGCAAAATAGGCTACCAATTCACCGCCACCTTTTTTTATGGCTTCTACTTGGCTATAAATATGTCCATGATTCATGCCAATTACGGCAAATTTTAAGCGTGGTGAATCGTATATTTTTTGTGTTGAACCTTGTACAATTTCTGTCGAAAAGTGTCCGAAATCTTTATTTTGAAACATCGGAAAAGCCATTAAACCTGCTGCTGCTGATGTTTTTTTGAGGAAATTACGTCTATTATTCATGTTTAATATATTTATTATCAAGAGATTATAGATAAAAACTCTTGTCTTTTGTCTATAATCTCTTGTCTAATTATTTTACATTTTTATATAGTTTGTACCATAAGGTTTTCTTTGCGAGCGTGAAAGCATTGCGTTTGCTTCATCGTCGTTCAGAAAGCGTTCGGTTGTCGGATTCCAAGTTAGTTTACGAGGAAGTTTCATCGCAATATGGCTAATCAAACAAACTGAACAAGCTCTATGACCCATTTCTACTGGCGAAATTGGCTCTTTTCGGCTCTGAATACAGTCGAGCCAGTTTCCGTGTTGTTCGGTACTTTTATATAAATGAATTTCGTTTTCTCCGATAACAGATGCTAAGATTTTCGGGTCGCTGGCATCAAGTGCTTTGCTACTTTTTGCTTTAGAAACAGGGTCGCTTGCAGAGGCAACATAATCTCCACGAGAAACAAAAATCCAACCTTCTGTGCCTTCATATCTGATTCCGTTCGGAAAGCCACCGCTGGTGTACATTGTTACGCCATTAGCATAATCGGCTTTTACCATAAAATCGCCGTGTACGTTCCAGTTTCCACTTTTTGGAAATTCAGCCAATGCCTGTAAAGTAGTTGGGCCAGTATATTCGGTATCCATTCCCCAAGCGGCCGAGTCGAAGTGGTGTTGTCCCCAACCTGTAATCATCCCTGCTCCAAATTGTTCAATTCTCAACCAACCTGGGCGACCATAACCAACCTGTGGATGTACCGCATTTTCGGTGTATGGCATTTCGGGAGTTGAGCCGAGCCACATATCATAATTGAAACCTTTTGGCACTGGCATTGCTGGAAACGATGGGCCGGCAGGGTCGCCTGGAAGACCAACTTTTACGGTATGCAATTTTCCGATACGTCCGTTACGAACTAATTCGGCAGCAATTCTGAATTGTGGAGAAGAACGTTGCTGTGTACCAACTTGTAAAATTCTCCCCGTTTTTTTGATAACATTACTTAACATACGTCCTTCTTCGATTGTCAATGAAGTTGGTTTTTGTAAGTAAATATCTTTGCCTGCCAAAGCTGCTTCGATGGCTGGTTGAGCGTGCCAAAAGTCGGGCGTACTTATGATAACCGCATCAATATCTTTGTTTAAGAGCATTTCACGGTAATCGTCGTACATTTTTGCATCAACGTATTTATCTTGACCCGTTTTTTTCTTGTAATAATTATCTACGAGCAATTTACCATCTTTCAAACGATTGGCATCTAAATCACAAACTGCCATTATGCGTGCGGCATCGTGTTGCATTGTACCAACCATATCGTGGTCACGACCGATACGTCCACAGCCAATTTGACCAATATTAATTTTATTGCTGGGAGCATTTTTTCCAAAAACCGTTGAAGGCACGATTGTCGGAATGCCAAACGCTGCGGCAGCTACACCAGTGAGGGTTTGACCAATAAATTTTCTGCGTTCCATTTTTGTAATTGTTAAGGTTGAATGTTTGATGATTTTAAAATGTGGTGATTTGATAATGTGACGATTTGAAAATTAAGGAGATAATTATGTTTAGTTATTTTTTTGCATTTTCAAATCGTCACATTACCAAACCGCTGCGGCGGACCGCTTTCAAATCCTTACTCCGATTTATATTTTTCAAATTGTTCGGCAATTTTGGCGGTTGTCGTATCGCCCGAATGAACTAAAACTCGGTATTTTAATTTGATTGTTTGTCCTTTTTTTAAGCTTGTTTCTTTATCATTTTGTGGCCAATACATAGGAGTTGGCGAGAAAAAACCATAGTCACGAGTAAACCACGGCGACGGATACCATTCGTTTGATGGATGTTGTAAAATCGCCATTCCTTCGATTTTATTGCCACGATTTCCGTAAAAATCAATCCACGGAGATTTTTTGCCGAATGTTTCTTTTTCGCCTTTGTCTCCGTTGGCGTTAATCATTGTTCCGCCGTTGATTACGGCCAAGTCAGCATCCATGCGGCCACTGAAAAGTGAATGATTCGTTTTTTCAATTGTTACATCCATCAGCATCTCCATCGTAATATCAAAATCTATTTGATAAACTTCTTTCGATGGGGCAGTGATAGTAATTTTACGAATGTCTTTCACGGGAGAATTGGCGTTTGGTCGTCGCCAAATACATTCATCTTGAATCACAACTTTATCTGCTCCCGACTCAATAATATCAGCACGGAGCGAGATAATTTGCCCTCGTTCGAGTCCTTCTTGCCAATAATTCCCACCATTTACTTTATCGCAGCCAAAAAATAACGAACTGTGATGCGGATAATTACCGTTTCGTATCGAAGTTACGCTGGCATTTGATGGGCCATTTACTGGAAAAAAGAAAGGATATTTTTCATCTTGTGAAAAAATATAACTCGTAAAAAGGTTATTATTGATAAGAATATCAATTTTTGAATTGAATTTTTGAGCAACAATTTTGGTTTGTGCGAACGTTTGTTGGCCAAGACCAAATATTATTAGAAATGTTGATATTATTTTTTTCATAAAATATTTTATTGATAGATATGTTCGGTTCCCTCAGACGTTGCCTGCAACGTCTCTACGGTGGGTAATATTTTATTTTTTCTTAGCCAATTCTAATGCTTTTGTTGTTGTATAATATTTCACAAGCATATTTGGTACTTCCCATGCTGGGAGTTGATTTTTAGATTTATAGTCTAAGAATCTGTCCATTACTTCGCCAAAATGTGCTTCGTGACCCGTGCGATAAACATCAGGAATTTCGACTAACCATTCTGAGCCTTGCTTTTTAAGATTGATTCCTGCAAACTTTGATTTTAAAGTTTCAAAGGCAGTTGTGAGTTCAGTTTCCGTCAATTTCAAAGTCTTGATATAAAGTTGAGGAACAAATTTCTCCTCTTTTCCTTGTCTAATTTCAAGATTTGCTTTTGTTCCTTTCATAATTGAATAGTGCGTATCGCCACCTTCGGGCGTGCTATAATTCCACAAAACTTTCACTTTTGCGTTTACACCTTTCAAACGATAATTGATTTCGCCATTGGCAAAAATATTGAGCGTAGTGTCATTTTTCAAGTCTTTTTTCAAGAATTCTGGAAAGTTTTGGCTTCCAGTAATCAAAGAAAATTGGCTGAGTGTCATTGTTGTTGGCCAACGTTTGGCCGATGTAAGTTGCACATCTTTTGTAGAAAGTGTCACATTCGGGAAAGCTGCCCATTGTACTAAATCAACTAAGTGCGTGGTTACATCAACTACGCCTTCGCCTTGCTGCGAAACATCCATAAACCACATTGGGCGTTTGAGCGGACTGCCAGAAACGTATTTATAAAAATGATGCACACTTTCTTTTATAACAGATGGGTCGCTCGGTGTTCCTTTTTTAAGCGTTCCGAAAATGGCCGAAATCTGCGATAATTCTTTTTGAAGAACCGTTGTAATTTCCGAGCGTTCGGTCATAATATCGTATAATAAAACATTGTTTTTCTTGGCCGCTTCAAAGGCTTTCTGTAACTGCAAATAGCCTTTGGTATCAATACACATCGGTTTATCGGCCAAAATATTGATGCCCGCTTCGGCGGCTTTTACTATATATTCTGTCTTTTTTTTGTTATTTCCTGAAATTACCAAAACGTTACCTTTTTTCTCAGCAATCATTTTTTCTAAATAATCATTGCCTTGATAAACGTTTTCTTGCCAGTTTGTCGGGTTTTTGGCACGAGAATTATAGCTTTCGATACGCTTGAGGTGGTCTTGTAAATCTTGTCCTGCGGGTGCATAAACATTCACAACTTTTTCAACGTTATCGTAAGTTTTATTTTGAACCAAAGCCGCATGAAAATGCCCAGGGTCGAGTGTAATAAACTGAATTGGTTTATTTTGTGCAATCACGGTTGAACTGATGAGGGAAAAAAGAAAAAAAGATTTTTTTAACATTTCGTATTTTGTTTGTTTAATACACTAAGTTCTAAAAATAACTCTATTTTAGTGCGTTTATTTGCTCTTTTTGCCAAAAAAGTATTAAAAAATGATTGTATTTTGTTATTTTTATTGTGAGAGTATCATTCATTTACAATCGCCCCAATATTTACATGCCCATGCTATCCATGTACTCCAGTTTGGGCCAGTGCTATGTCCACCTGCGTGTTGTCGGAAAGCTATTTCTCCATCAACTAAAGGCATACCCAATTTTGGAAAAACCATTGTGCCTAAATCTTTCTTGTTAAACAAACGATAAACCGAACCTGCGTGAGCCGCACCCAAAAACATTCCTTTGGCATCGACCCATTGCCCTTCCACTTGTGGCGAACCCGAACTAATGAAAACTGGTCGAGGAGCAACCAAAGCAACCAATTGATGAGCATCAACAGGAAAATCGTTTGGTGTAAGTTTACTCGCATATTTGATAAAATTTCCTGCAAACCAATGATATTCAGCCGATGAAGCGAGATTTTCAACTTGCTCACCAAAAACTCTGCGTAGAATTTTTACGCCACCAGCCCCAGACGAACCAATGAAACCCAACGAAAAACGAGGTTCAAAAGCCATAGCAACAATTGCTGCTTTTCCGTAGCGAGATAGTCCTTCGATGGCAACTCTTTTAGCATCAATTTCTTTATCGGTTTCAAAATAATCTAAAGCACGACTTGCTCCCCAAGCCCATGCTCGTAAAGCTCCCCAATCGTCGGGTTTTCTGAAATTTCCTTTATTAGTTAAACCAATAATTCCTCTTGTAAGTCCAGCACCATTATCGGCCTGAATACTACTTGGCTCAATGATGGCATAGCCCCAACCTCTTGAAATGAGTTGCTCTTTCCAAGTTGGCTCGCCCGATGAACCTAAACCTATTGGTTGAGTAGTATTCGGTCCAAATGGTGAACGAACAAAACCAAATTCCATGACAACTGGTACTTGTTTGGTAGCTTGGGTGGGCGTTGCGACCAGTAAATTTATCTCAACTTTGATGGCTGGATAAGCGGAATTATCAACAATTCCTTTGAGTGTTTTTTCTTTAATTGCCTGATTACCAATCATTGTATCTTTTACCGAAATTACTGTCCAGCTTACCGAAGGAATATTTTTCGGTAAAC
>JBKBSS010000170.1:0-7314 GCA_046291385.1 Emticicia sp.
ATGAAGAATCTGTGGCTCAAATGAAAACTGGGGCAATGCTCATCAATACAAGTCGTGGGGCATTGATTGATACGCAGGCAGTAGTTGAAGCGTTAAAGTCCAAGAAATTGGGTTATTTGGGACTTGATGTTTACGAACAAGAAGGCAATATTTTCTTCAATGACCTTTCGGAAGAAATCCTCGTTGATGATACCCTCGCTCGATTGATGACATTTCCGAATGTGCTAATCACCTCCCACCAAGGTTTCCTGACTGACGAAGCACTGACCCAAATTGCTATCATCACGCTTGATAATATCTCAGCTTTTGAACAAGGCCAGAAATCAGGAAATGAGGTTTAACTGTATGACAAGTTTTTATCGGAGTTGCGGACAACCGTGTCAACAGAGCGAGAATAAATAATAAATCCGAGTCAAACCACTCTACTTTTCTTAAACTTTTAGCAGTTTTGACTTGTTAGATTTTAAAACTAACTTCTCATCAATCAAAATTATGGTTCAGCCCCAAACCCTTCAATTTCTTTCAGCACTCAAAGAAAATAACAATAAACCGTGGTTCGATACTAATCGTAAAACCTACGAAACAGCCAAAAAAAACTTTGCCGAAGTAGTGCAAGAACTTATCAAAGGCATCGAAAAATTTGATAAAAGTATCGAAGAAGCACAATTAGAGGTAAAAAACTGTACATTTAGAATCAATCGTGATGTGCGTTTTTCCAAAAATAAAGACCCCTACAAAACAAATTTTGGGGCATCTTTTAGCAAAGGTGGCAAAAAAGCCCATTCGGCGGGTTATTACTTGCAAATTGATTCTTCGCAATGCTTTCTGGCAGGTGGAATCTGGATGCCCGAACCCGATGATTTAAAGAAAATTCGTATTGAAATTGATTATAATTTTGATGAAATCAACGGTATTTTAACCACTGAAAGTTTTAAAAAATACTTCCCCAACGGACTTGACAGAGACGCTGCCACCGTTCGTCCGCCCAAAGGCTACGATGATGCAAATCCTGCTATTGAATTTATTAAACTTAAAAGTTTCACGGCTTCATCAATTATTGATTCAAAAGAAATCTTAAAACCGAATTTTACTGATACAGTTTTGGAAGGTTTCACAGCAATGCAGCCATACATTGCGTTCTTGAATCATGCTATTGAAGGGTAAATCTTAGATTGACAACACCAACAACTAAATACATTGTAATTTAGATTGTAGGTATTGTAGAACAATTTTTTAAATTGTTTCGTGTGTCGCAAGGAACAATTTAAAAAATTGTTCTACATTCTCGATTCTAAAAATATCAATAAGCTTAAATTACAGCGTACTAATAATCATTAGTTTACAAGCTTCAACACCTTTTCCTATACTATTTCATTAATCAAAAATGAACTAATTAGAAAGCAAATATGTATATACATTAAATGTAAATGTATTTTAATTATGAAAGCAATATTTCACAAAGCCAACCAACGTGGGCATGCCAATCATGGTTGGCTCAATAGTTATCATTCTTTTAGTTTTGCAGGTTTCCACGACCCAAACAAAATTCATTTTGGTGCTTTAAGAGTTTTAAATGATGATACTGTTTCGGGAGGAATGGGTTTTGGTACTCACCCGCACGACAACATGGAAATCATTTCGATTCCACTTTCGGGCGATTTAGAACATAAAGACAGCATGGGTAATACTGCCATCATCAAAAAAGGTGAGGTACAAATTATGTCGGCTGGAACGGGGATTTATCACTCCGAAAAGAACAAAAATCACGGCGAAGCAGTGAAGTTTTTGCAGATTTGGGTGTTTCCGAAACTCAAAAACATTGAACCACGCTACGACCAACAAGAGTTTTCGATTGAAGGACGTAAAAATAAATTTCAGACGGTAGTTTCTCCACTCGAATCAAACGATGGTGGCGTAGGAATCAATCAAGATGCTTGGTTTTCGCTCGGCAATCTTGATGCTGGAACTGATACATCTTACGAAATCAAACGTCAAGGAAACGGTGTTTATGCCTTTGTTTTGGAAGGAGAAATAGAAATAAATGGTCAGAAATTAGGTCATAGAGATGCTTTGGGTATCAGCGAAACCGAAGCGATTCAAATCAAAGCAAGCAGTAATGCGGAAGTTTTGTTGATGGATATTCCGATGAGTTTTTGATTAGTCAACAAGTAAAAAATGCTGATAATAAGATACTTATGAAAATTGAAATCATTTCGGGAAGCCCCCGACACGCAAGTGTAACGGTTAGAGTTGCGAAGTTTTTGCAGAAACTCTTATCCGAAACAACCGCACACGAAGTGAGTTTATTGGACGTTAGAGATTTTCCACTTCCTGCTATTCAAAAGGTTTGGACTTCGCTCGAAACTGTTCCCGAAGAATGGAAAGAACTGGGCGAAAGAGTTTTCTCGGCTGATGCTTTCATTTTGGTTACACCCGAATTTAACGGGAGCTATTCGCCAGCAATGAAAAATCTACTCGACCATTTTCCGAAACAAAGCCACAAGCCTTTCGGAATCGTGACGGCTTCGGTTGGAGCAATGGGCGGGATGCGGGCAAGCCAACAAATGCTTTTATTAATTGGTGCTTTATTTGGCATTGTTTCTCCTCAAATGCTCGTCACGCCATTGGTTGATAAGAAATTTGATGCCGAAGGAAACCTACTCGATGAAGGCTTCTTGAAATCAATCGAAGTTTTTGTAAAAGAATATTTGTGGTTGGCTGAGAAGTTGGTGAAATAAAAATATTCTGAGCGAAATAGCGTTTTTTAAGACGCTATTTCACTCTTTTGCTTAACGAAACTGGAGTTTCGTTCCACGTTAAAACTTTACAGAATATCTTTCAATTCAATCAATTTCTTAATATCAAAAGTGGGTTTTTGACCAGTCGGAATATCATCTGGATTATAAAAAACCGTATCCATATTGGCGTTGATTGCTCCCAAAACATCGGCTTCGTAGTTATCGCCAATCATTAAACTTTCGATTAAATCAGCTTTCGTAACTTCAATGGCATAATCGAATATTCGACGGTCGGGTTTGCGAGTTCCTGCCAATTCGTTAGTAATAATTTCTCCAAAATAATGATGTATTTCAGAGCTTTTCATTTTATTAACTTGAATATCCTGCCAACCGTTACTGATGATGTGCAGGTCGTATTTTGGTAATAAATAGTCTAAAACTTCAACTGCACCGTCAATCAAATGTGCTTTTTTGGGCAGAAGTTCAAGAAAATACTCGTTGATTTCTAAGCCAAAAGACTTTTTAAGGTCTTTTACTCCGAGATTCTCGAGTGTTTCTTGAAAACGCCTACGACGTAGGTCTTCGTGCGTAATCAAATTTTGCTCAAGCAAGCTCCACTGACGTCTGTTCACAATCGAAAATTCTTGCTGAAAAGCTTCCAGACTACTAATATTTAGGTTTTGAAAATCGAAAATCTCATAAATATCAGCCAAACATTCAGCCGAGTTTCGTTCAAAATCCCAAAGTGTATGGTCGAGGTCAAAGAAAAGATGTTTATACGCCATATTTTAAGCCCCTTTAGGGCGGTTCGACGGTTCGATTTGGGGTGGTGCAAATTTTAATTGTAAACGCTCAACTGGTTGGTCGTTTACCAAGTGGCTTTCTACGATTTCTTTAATATCTGATGGCTGCACATTTCCGTACCAAACACCTTCTGGATAAACCACTACCGATGGTCCCATTCCACACGTATCCAAACATCCTGTTTTTTGAGCTCTAATTTCGGTCAATAAATTACGGTCTTTCAATTCTTCTTTGAAGGCATCAACCAAAGCCATGCCTCTTTCACTTCCACAACATTTTTTTGGTGCGTCTTTATCATTTGTACAAACAAATACGTGCTTTTTGAATTTCATCTTTAAATCTTTTTATAATTAAACAGGAACGCCACAAAGTTAAGAAAAACTTTGTGGCGTTTGCGTTATTTTTTTGTTGGCTATTACCAGCTAAATGGATTCCAGAAACCACCGATTCCCCAAATGATTGTAGCGATAACACAACCCCAAAATGCTTTACGTACTTGGTCTTTGTCGTGGTCTGTAACAAAATATACGAGGGCTAAACCAACTACACCGAGGCAACAACCCCACCAAAAACCACCAACTAAAGGCATATCTTTTGTAGGTGCTAAATTAGTATTTGTGTTAGAAATTAAATCTACACCTTCTAAAAGCTCTGGTTTTGCCTTTTTTACTTGCTCATAAGTCATGTTTGGGTGTTCGGCGAGATACTGCTCCAGTTTGTTTACTTTCGCAAACTCATCTTCAACTGTCACGGATTTGTACTCTAAATCTGCATCGGCCGCAAAAGCCGTGCTGGCAACAAACGATAACATAACAAATAAGAATTTCACTGCTGTTTTCATAAAATTTTGAAATTGTTTAGTGGTTTATAAATTAATGGATATTTACAAGATGATATTATTGGGCGAATCGTTACACGTGTTTTTTACTTATGACAACTCTGTTTTATCTTTCCCCTATTTAGCGTTCCTTAAAATTACGAATTCCAAATCTCCCAAGCTTTTTCGGCTTGCAAATGAAGCATTGGCAAACCATTATGCGTCTTTGCCCCCTGTTCTTTTCCTTTTTGCAAAAATAATGTTTCCAATGGATTATACACCAAATCGTAAAGATAATGATTTTCAGTCAAAGATTCATACGGAATATCAGGATATTGGTCAGATTTCGGGTAAGTTCCAACGGGTGAACAATTAATAATCAGTTGATAATCAGCAACTAAAGCAGATATTTCATCATACCCAATATTTTCCTCTGACTTGGTGCGTGAAACAGTTTTAAACACTATTCCTAAATCTTTCAGAGCCGCCACAACTGCTTTTCCAGCTCCGCCATTACCCAAAACAAGTGCTTTGATTGATGGAATATTGACCTCAGAAAGGAAATCTTCGAGTGAAGTTTTGAAGCCATAATAGTCTGAGTTATAACCGATTAAGCGACCATCTTCCGTAAACTTTATTACGTTTACTGCTCCAACTTTTTCAGCCGAGGTATCAAGTCCATCCAAAAAAGGCATCACAGCCTGTTTGTGCGGAATCGTAACGTTTAAGCCTTTCAGATTTGTTTCATTTTTTAATAACTGCGGTAATTCTTGAATATCGGGCAGTTCAAAAAGTTTATATTCGTGGGTTTCGGACAAGCCCATTTGCTCAAATTTTTCGGTAAAATATTTTTTTGAAAACGAGTGTCCGAGCGGAAATCCGATTAAGGCGTAGGCGTTCATAGGTTGAATTTTAGAAGATTTATTTCTTTTTTCGGCGACGGACTACCAATTCTTTGTAGCCAAAGGTTGGGTCGGGTTCTCGTACAAAATCATAGTCGGGCATGATTCCGAGTACGATTTCGGCAGTTGTATAAATCAGGCTTT
Source organism: Emticicia sp. (assembly GCA_046291385.1). Taxonomy (GTDB): domain Bacteria; phylum Bacteroidota; class Bacteroidia; order Cytophagales; family Spirosomataceae; genus Emticicia. The sequence continues at coordinate 5,406 of JBKBSS010000170.1, forward strand.
CGTCGCCCAAATGCCCACCAATGGTTTTGCCTGTCGAATCGCTCACCGAAATATGAATGTGCGAGCCGTTTTTCGACAAAACGCCAACCAAGGAAACAATCTCAAAATGCCCTTTGAGCATTTCGTATTTTTCTTGGTTGGCGTATCTGATATTTACCGATGTCAAGCTACCCACGCAGGTAAGTACGCAAGCGGCCGAAATTTGTTTTTCGTCAATAAAACGTTGAATTTCTTTCTTTAAATCTTGATTAGGTCGCAGCCTAAAAGCATAGCTTTGTGTGACCGACGTCGATAATTGCTGGGCATTGGTTTGCATAGCGAACAAACTGATTATCAAAACTTTAAAGAAAAATCTCATCATTATGCTTTAGCAAATTTTGCTCTCAAGATTCCAACAATCATTGGCAAAATTGAAATGAAAACAATTCCTAAAACAACTTTCTCGAAATTGTGTTTTACCCATTCGTTTGAACCAAGGAAATAGCCCAAAAGCGTAATGCTTGTTACCCACAAAATAGCTCCAAGAATACAGAAAGTAATATATTTACCGTATTTCATACTACCCGCACCTGCCACAAATGGAGCAATTGTACGAATAATTGGCATAAAACGAGCAATAATGACTGCTTTTCCACCATGTTTTTCGTAAAACTCTTCGGTTTTCGTGATGTATTCACGCTTCAAAAAAAGTATTTTATCACGAGATTTGATGAAATTACTAAAGTTTTTTCCGACTAAATAATTGACGTTATCGCCCAAAAGTGCGGCAACAATCAACAACGGAATCACGAAAGCAATGTCGAGTTTGCCAGTTGTAGAAGCCAACAAACCCACCGCAAAAAGCAGCGAATCGCCAGGCAAAAGTGGCATAATAATAAAGCCAGTTTCTACAAAAATAATTAGAAACAAGATAGCGTAAGTGAGCGTATCAAACTCTGCTAAAAACCATTGAAGCGTAGTCAATGGGTCTTTTAAAAAGTCTAAGATAAAATGTACGAATTCCATGTTGAGAGTTCTGAGTTCTGAGTTCTGAGTTCTGAGTGTCCATCTCTACGATTTTCACTCTGATTTCCTCTTCTTTTCCTCTTGTTTTTGCTTTGTGGTTAAAATAATACTATTGATGATTTTTAATAGTTCTAAACATTCTCCATGAATTGACTCAAAAGATTTTGTATCTATAAATTGAGTTTCATTTAGTAGTCGAAGCCAATACGAAGTTTCTCGAACTTCCTTAGAGGCAATGCCTAATTTATGTATAAAGTCTGAGGTAGATTCTGCTGAGAGAGCTTCGTTTACATTTGCACCAATTGATGTTCCGCTTCTTAAAACCTGTTTAGATAGAACATATTCTTTAGTATTTTCCTGTAAAAACTTATACAGATTGATAATTCGTACAGAAAATCTAAAAGATTTTTGCTCAATAATACTTTCCGTATTTTTCATAAAAAACAGCACAAGAAAACATAGAATTATAGCGACGAACCACTCAGAATTCAGAACTCTAAACTCAGAACTATTATCACTCCTCCTGCGTAATACGCTTATCGCCGCTGTATTTACCGAGTTTAAAACGTTTTTTAGTTTTTTCTGGCAAGAAATGAGCAAAAGTATCGCCACGCAAACCCAAACGAATGGTTTCGAGCGGAATTACTTCGTGCGGGGCAATATTTCCGAGGTTTACGTTTGTTCCTACTAATTTCACAAAATAAACTTGTTGAGACTTTTGCGGAGCTTCCCAAATGATTTTTTCGGCAGGAATCGCATGAATGATTTCATCAACCAAACCTTGACGCACTTCGCCACTGCTTCTGAACAAGCCAACATTTCCACCTTCACGGGCTTCACCGATTACTTTCCAAGCACCTGCATCCAATTCTGACTGCATCATTTCAATCCATTTATAGGGAGC
>JBKBSS010000171.1:0-7292 GCA_046291385.1 Emticicia sp.
TTAGAACAACTCAAGAAAAATTTCGAAAAAGTTGAAATTTCGGGGCAAATCCGTCGAAAATCTGAAACTGTTGATACACTCACTTTCTTAGCCGCTTATGCTGATGCTTTGCCCGATTTCATGGCCGAAGGTTTCATAAAAGATGAAAAAATATCTTCACCATTCGTGTGGCGTGGAAAGTTTTTGGGAAATAAAATCGGCATAGAAATTCGTTATATTGCTAAAAATGAACTACTTAACAAGCAATTTATTTACACCGCTAACGAAAATCATTTGAAACACCGCAATGAAAGTGGTATTTCGTTATTAAGTGTTGGTTTAGCTAATAATTTGCCCGAAGGTCTAACCCAAGATGCCGCCGAAACTGCCATTTATGAAAAATTTGGCATACCATACATCATTCCCGAAATGCGTGAAGGCGTGAATGAATTTGAGTGGATAAAGAAAAACAAAAATGAAGATTTGGTAACGTGGGATAGCCTAAAAGGAATTCTACACAATCATTCAACTTATTCTGATGGTCAGCATTCACTTGAGCAAATGGCCACTTATTGCAAAGAATTAGGCTTTGAGTATTTGGGAATTGCCGACCACTCGCAATCTGCAACTTATGCCAGCGGTTTACTGATTACGAAAGTGCAGCAACAGCACGCTGAAATTGAACAACTCAATAAAAAATTGTCTTTGGATAAACCATTTAAGATTTTGAAGGGAATTGAGTCGGATATTTTGGGCGATGGCTCACTCGATTATCCCGATGAGGTTTTGGCGAGTTTTGATTATATCGTGGCGTCGGTTCACTCGAACTTGACGATGAATGAAGCCCGTGCAACTGAGCGTTTGGTGCGTGCTATTGAGAATCCATATACAACAATTTTGGGACATCCAACTGGGCGATTATTACTTTCACGTCAAGGATACCCGATTGATTATAAGGAAGTTATTGATTGTTGTGCAGCCAACGGCGTGGTGATAGAAATCAATGCCAGCCCGTATCGCCTTGACCTCGATTGGCGTTGGATTGAATATGCTCTCGACCGAAATGTGATGCTAAGTATCAACCCCGATGCCCACGAAATGCAAGGTTATCACGATATGCACTACGGCGTAGCGGCGGCTCGTAAAGGAGGTCTAACCAAAAATATGACTTTCAATGCCCTTAGTTTAGTAGAAATTGAGGAGTATTTAGGAAGAAGGAAGAAATAGATTCGTTGCGTAGAGACGGGGTCGCCACAGACGGGGTCGCCACAGAAGTAGCGGTGCTGCGTCTCTACGAATTTCTTTTGTAATATTTCATATTCAATATCATCATTCTTGGGGGAAGGTTTTAAATGATAATAGACTGAATATGAATAGAGTAAGGTGTTTTTGCATGGTTTTTGTCACCTATTGAAATAGGCGGCTAAAGGAACAACGGATTTAACTTTCTATTTCGGACTCAAGTCCGAATTTTATCATTTCCTCTGTAAAACCTCTTCAATTTGCCTGATTAATTCCTGACCTTCGTCGTTGCTTGGGTCGCTTACTTGAGAAACGGCGAAATTTCCTTTTTTATCAATCAAATAGTAAGCAGGAATACCTGTTACGCCATAATTTTTGGTAATTGTGCTATTTTCATCAACTCGTAAATTTATGCCTTTCACGTCATACATTTTTATTGCCTCACGCCATTCTGTGTCATTATCGAGCGAAATCTGAATAAAAACTACTTCATCTTGAAATTTGGCTTTTACGGTTTCCATAAATTTCATGTCATAAATACACGGCCCGCACCAACTTGCCCAAAAATCAAGATAAACGGTTTTGCCGAGAAAATCTTTCAGCGAAACCTCTTTGCCATCAATATCTTTTAGCTTGAATGGTTTGGCGGGGGAACCTTTGGCGAGGGTTTTTGAGAAATTTACTTTTTTGGAAAGATAATTCTTATAATCCCGACTGGTGGCGGTTGCCAAGAACTCATCGACCATTGCCTGAATTTTGGGCGTAATATTTTCGGCTTCAATCATATTTTTGAGCTTGAAAGCCGTCACTCGTTCTATGAGTTGAAAGGAGAAATATGCACGATTATACGAAGATTTGATGAGGTTGATTTCTTCGGTTTCGGTCAAATCTTTACGTTTTCTGACGGCCGATTTTGCCACGAATAAATCCATGAGATTCTGAAACATATTGCCATATTCGAGCGAATTGGCCTGTACTGAGTCGGGAAGTTCTACGATTTTTAGAGAATTTTTTACTTTTTCTTCAGTCCAAGTGGCGTATTTATTTCCAGATAAAAAATTTACTTTATAATTCTGCAAAGTTCCAACAATATCAGCTTTTCGAGATTGGATGAAGGTTTCCGAAAGGTTCGGTGTTTTCCCCAAAAACTCAATTTGTATTTGTTGTTCATAGTCCAAAAAATCGAAGTATTGTTCTTGTGGTGCTTTGCTTAGGGCATCGGCTTCTTTTTCAAAATCTCGTTTTTCTTCAAATTTTTCTCGCTGTTTTGCATAATACTCCCATTTATCAGCACCGATGCCCGAAATTTTCAGCGATGGCCAAAAGTTTTTTGGCGTAAATTTTATCGAAATTTCATCTTCTGGCTCAATAATCCAATAATGAAAACCTTGGTCGGCGTAATAAAAATCAATGTAGGCAATGTGGCTGAGACTTGTGCTGAAACTAAACTGATTTTTATCGTTGAGCTTGATTTCGTATTCTTCTTCTTCGCCCACCCAGTCTCGGTAAAGGGTAATTAAAACTTTTCTTTCGGTCGGATTTTGTACTTCGCCCGTGAGTTTGAATGTGCTTTGAGCTAAACAAATATTTGATAAAAGTGTAAACAGTAATAAAAAACGAATCATAGCTATTGAATTTATGAAGACTGGCTTTCGTAATAGTTTTTGTGGAAAACGAATATTGCCAGCGAAAAGTTGACTAATGCCATCAAAATTACTGGAATTTTGAACATTATCAATAGTAAAAACAGAATTCCTGTAAAAAACAACCGTTGCAAGTAGGCATCGTTTGATACATTATTAATATACTGCGTATGATGATTGAGAAAAATCATCGAAAGCATGAAAATAATCAATTGTAAAGCAAATAGATAACTCACACCAGCGGGAAGGTTGCGTAATAAAACTATGAATTCGGGAATGAGCAGCAAAGAATAAGTGAACAAATAACCTAAAATACGCTGTTGCAGATTGAGCGGAAGATTACGATTGAATGATAAAAACTGATTTTCGTAATAGAAAAATTGTTGACAAAAAACGGTGTGTCCTGCCGCAACGAAGAGTCCGCCGAGGGCTAAAAGGCGTTCGTCATAAGCATCGGTAGGGTAGAGGCTGCATACGCCAACGAGCATAAAACAAGTGAAAAGTTTACTTAATAATAATAGTACGGGCTGTTTGGTAAATAAATATCGAATAAAAAAAAGATAAGATGGAGTTTTGAAGCGGCTAAGTAAATTTTGAATAGGTTTTGGGGAAGTCCGAACAACATTTGGGTGCTTGATGCGATATTCATAAGCGATAATTCCTGCGATGATTAATAGAATATTGAAGCCAATAATGGCGGCTGTTTCTAAAAATTTCTTTTCTTCAATACCAATTTTTATCATCCAAAGCGAATAAAGTAGCGTGAGTTGAAGTAAGGAAAGTTGCATTAAACCCAAAGCTAAATAGCGTTTTAGTGGCGAAAACAGTCTGATATTATATAAAAACTCGTTGTTTTTCGATTCAAACATTCGGAGCGAAAATAAAACTACTTTTAGAGCGTGCAACGCCCACGCAATGAATATTAAACCTAAAAGTGAAGGTAGATTTAAAGCACTTTTGATGATGGTTTTATGTTCTTCGGCTCTCAGGAAGCCAAACGAAAACATCATTACGGCAAATATAAAAACTGCATTTTGGCGATAATATTCTTTTGTAATCGTCAGACTTAGTATGCGAGAGATTATTTTCATAATTGCGTAATGGTTTGATTTTGAACCAAATACATGTTTTTAATGGCCAGTTTCTCGAATCTAAAATCTTGATGAGAAGAAAGTAGAAAACTTACCCCTTGTTTTTCGGCATATTGTTTTACAAGTTCATAGACAATTTGCACTGAGCGGTCGTCAATCGTAATGAGGGGTTCGTCGAGCATGATTAAGCTGGGTTTTCCGAGAAATGCACTCAATAATGAGATTTTTTTGAGCATTCCGCTTGAATACGTGCCGATATTCGATTTCCAATAAACATCTACACCCAACGTTTCGGCTAAATCTTTTAATTGTGAAGGGGTGGCTTTTTTTGCTTCGGCAATAAAACTTAATAAATCATAGCCCGACAAATAATCGGGGTAAAGAGGGTCGGCTTCACTCATGTTTACTTGCATTCGGTAGGCAACAGCTTCTTTTCTGATGTCGAGATTATTCCAAGAAATTTCGCCATCGAAGGGAATAATTCCCGCCACCGAGCGAAAGAAAGTTGATTTCCCCGAACCATTTACACCCTTGAACCAATGAATCCCTTCGGGAATTTCTAAATGTTCAGCCGCAACGATTGTGTGATTATTGTAGCTTTTTGAAAAATTTTTGACTTTTAACATCTTGAGGAATGACGACGGGGACGCCCGTCCGATTTTGAGTGATGATTTACAATTTTTGAATTTCTACCAAAATATTTATATGAATGGCATCGTAGCACAATTTTTCAAATTGTGTTAGCAGTGCATAATTTAGAAAATTGTTCTACATAATCTTTGAAAAAGAATATTTGGTAAAAGTACTTAAAAATGGTCAAAAAAGTGGTTTTTGTACTATTATAAGGAAGTATTGTAAACTGACTCGGAAAAGTGATATTTTGACTTTTCTTTAGTCTATTTAATTAATAGGATTATTCGAGTTTTCTCTTGAAGTATTTCAAAAAACATGGTAATATTCTAATATTATGCTATAATTTTAAAACAACTTTTAGTATTTGACGATTTCTTAATTGACTTGTATTCAATTACTTACATACATTTGCAACACAAAGGTTTTCGACGGAGATAAATAATTGATATGACTTTTTTTAGTTTTAACTTTTTAAAATCTTACTCCAATGGAAACGAAAACAAAGAAAATTATGAAGAAATTAGCATTAGTATTAGCACTTGCTTCGGCAATCGTCACGGCAACAGCCACACAAGGAATGGCACAAGCGAAAGCTGCTTCAGGAACGCCTGCCGCAGGAAAAATTAGTTCAGCAGCTACTGTTACAAATCTGAGCGTTCAAGACATGGGTAGTCTCCGCTTCAAGTTAGCTTTTGAGAACCCTTTGCGACAAAAGACGAAAATATACTTACTTGATAAAGATAGCAATGTGTTGTTCGACGAATACACATTCGGTAATACTCAATACGTTAGAGCTTTTAACCTTTCTAACTTAGCTGATGGAGAATATACTTTCGTAGTAGAATCTGGTACTGAAAAAGTGAAAAAAGATTTCGCTATCACTACCAAAACTTTTCGTGGCGTTTCTTTGGCGAGCAATCGTTAATTTTTTACAACTCACATTTTTATTAAAACAAAATTTAAACAATTAAGAAAATGAACACTAAGAATATCATCAAAGCATTGGCAGTAGTATTCACATTGGCAACTGCTACAACAGAAGGAATGGCTCAAGCGAAAGCAGCAGGTAAAGTTGCTTCGACAGAAAAAAACACTTTGAGTGTACAAGATTTAGGTAGCCTACGTTTCAAATTAGCTTTTGAAAACCCAGCAAAACAAAAGACAAAAATCTCATTGGTTGATAAAGAAAACAATCTGTTTTTCGCTGATTATCCTTCAAATGATGTGCAATATGTAAAAGCTTTTGATTTATCTAACTTAGTTGATGGCGAATATACTTTCGTTGTTGAATTAGGTACTGAAAAATTGAAAAAAGATTTTGTAATCACTACGCAATCTTTACGTGGAATTGCCTTGGCAGGCGACCGTAAATAACATGGAGAGTTGTCACAGCAAAGTTCAGACAAACTTCGTCAACACTAAAAACCTTTGTATTTGATTGTCGAGCCGTTGCATTGCAACGGCTCGACTTTTTTTATATGGCCACAGGTGCTTTTATTCCTGGATACGGGTCGTATTCTGAAAGCGTAAAATCTTCAAATTTGAAATCAAAAATACTTTTTACCTCAGGATTTAAAGTCATTTTTGGTAATTTTCGTGGTTCACGAGAAAGTTGTTTTTCTACTTGTTCCAAATGGTTTGAATAAATGTGGGTATCGCCGCCCGTCCAAATAAATTCGTGGGCTTCGAGTCCGCATTCTTGAGCAACCATCATCGTGAAAAGTGCGTAAGAGGCAATATTAAACGGAACGCCCAAAAACACATCGGCACTGCGTTGGTATAATTGGCAAGATAGCTTGCCTTTGGTTTCTCCCTTTAGGGGGTCAGGGGGTGCCACATAGAATTGAAAAAACGCATGACAAGGCATGAGTGCCATCTGTGATAATTCGCCCACATTCCAAGCCGAAACGATGATTCGGCGAGAATCTGGTGATTTTTTTAGTTGGTTCAATGCTTCTTTTAATTGGTCAATTACTTGTCCGTTTGGAGCTTCCCAGCTACGCCATTGTTTGCCATAAACTGGCCCTAAATCGCCGTTTTCGTCGGCCCATTCGTTCCAAATCGAAACGCCATTTTCTTTCAAATAAGCAGTATTCGTTTCGCCTTTGATAAACCATAAGAGTTCGTGAATGATAGATTTGGTATGCACTTTTTTGGTCGTAACGAGCGGGAAACCTTCTTGCAGATTGAAACGCATTTGGTAGCCAAAAACACTTATTGTGCCTGTGCCAGTTCGGTCAGTTTTTTTTGTACCGTTTTCGAGAATATGATTTAACAAATCGTGGTATTGCTTCATTTGGGGTAAAATCTTGGAGTTTTTTGGCAAATATAATAGATAAAGATGCTTTTTCCATGCAAAAAACAAAACCCTTCAAATCTTTGAAAAATGAGGGTTTAGGTGGTAAACCGAGATGCTTTTAAATGTTGCTCATTTGTCAGGTACACAATCAGTTGGTGAATGCGTAAAAATGCTTGTTTTGAGATTTGTGAATGTTTTTTGCTGTAAAATTACCCGAAGAATTTATCGCAACGAAGTATCCGAATCGAAAGCTTTTGTTTACTTTTACGGTCAAAAACAAAACCTATTCATCCATTGAAGCGTAAAATATTTTTACTCCACGAACGTATCAAGCAAGATTGGCGATACCTTACATTGCTTGCTTATATCATTGTTGCAGTTTTGACAACTATTCTGCATTTTGTT
>JBKBSS010000172.1:0-7228 GCA_046291385.1 Emticicia sp.
CCAACTTCATTGAAATACCAGTGGAAATCTGAGATTGAAAAATTTACCGACAATAGCGTTCATGTAATTGAAGGCACGCTCATTAAACGCACGGCACAGTACCAATACGTTGATGCTTTTTATGTAATTGTGAGCTACCACACCATAACCCAAGACCTCGATTTGCTCAATAAAATGGAGGCTGATATGGTGATTTTGGACGAAGCTCAACGTATAAAAAACTGGAAAACGAAGGTTTCGCAACAAATCAAAAAACTGATTACGCCCTACGCAATCATACTTACGGGAACTCCACTCGAAAACAAACTCGAAGAACTTTATTCGATTACGCAGCTCATTGATGTCTTTCGTTTGGGGCCTGTTTATCGTTTCTTGAATCAATATCAAATTACTGACGATTCGGGGAAAGTGGTTGGCTATAAAAACCTCAACGAAATCTCGAAATTGTTGTCTGATATTCTGATTAGACGCACGAAAAAAGAGGTTTTATCGCAATTACCAAAGCGAATGGATAAAAATTTGTTTGTACCGATGACACAAGAACAAATGGATATTCACAACGGTTTGGGCGATAATGTGGCAAAATTGGTCAATAAATGGCGTAGATACGGCTTTTTGAACGAAACCGACCGCCGACGTTTGTTGCTTTCGTTGAGCCAAATGCGAATGGTTTGTGATAGTACGTTTATTCTCGACCAGAAAACTCGACACGATACGAAGATTGAGGAAGTAATGAATATTTTGGACGAATTTTTTGAAAATTCGGACGAAAAAGTAGTTATTTTTAGTCAATGGGAACGCATGACGAGGCTCGTGGCTCACGAACTTACCGAACGAGGAATTAAGTTTGAAAATCTGCACGGTGGCATTGAAAGTATGAAGCGAAAAGATTTGCTTGATAATTTCAAAAACGACCCCGAAAGCCGAGTTTTCTTATCGACCGATGCGGGTGGCGTGGGCTTGAATCTGCAATCGGCTTCGTTGCTGATAAATTTAGATATTCCGTGGAATCCTGCGATTTTAGAGCAACGCATTGCCCGCATTTATCGACTCGGACAAGAGCGTAATGTATCAATCATTAACCTTGTTTCGACGGGAACGATTGAGCATAAAATGCTCGATGTGCTGAAATTTAAAGGTGCAATGGCCGAAGGCGTACTTGATGGTGGCGAAGATACAATTTTCTTGGGTGAAGATAGATTTAAGCAGTTCATGAGTTCGGTGGAAAACTTAACCGATGCTCCGCAAAACGAAAACACTATCATTGATTCTACCGAAGAACACGAAGCTGAGGAACAGAATTTCACCAATAATGCAGAAAAATCGTTAATAGAATTACCCGAAAGTGCTACTACTTTCTTAGGCGATGATGATGTGCAAGACACCACGCCAAAGGCTGGCGAAGAGCAAACAGAAAATAATCCAAGCGAAGAATTAGTCAAAAATGGCATACATTTTTTTACACAATTGACTCAAACCTTAAAAAATCCCGAAGAAAGCAAGGTTTTACTCGAACATCTAATTTACAGAGACGAATCAGGAAAAGTATTTTTAAAAATCCCTGTTGAAAATGAAGCAATTGTAGCTGAGGCTTTACAAAGTTTGAGTACTATCTTTGGGGCTTTTTTAAAATCATAATTACTTTATGCTTAAAATCATACACAACCTAACCAATGAAAAGTAGTTTACTCTTATTGATACTTTTGACGATGCTCACCACATCGGCAATGAGTCAAGAAAACCAATCGGTTACACTAAAAGGTATTATCAGAGACCACAAAAGCAAAATGCCATTGGCGGCTCAAATAAAAATTATTTATACTGATAGTCAATTCAATACCCAAGAAGCCAAAGCCAAAGGCGATGGTAGTTTTGAGATAAAAACGCTTCCGAAGCAATGCGTTTTTCAAGCAAAAACTGATGGATATATTGTTTCAAATGTTTTGATGAATCTCGAAAATCTGAGCGAGACGACGGCTATTGCCGAAATTCCTTTGGTTTTTAATGGAAAATTGAAAATTAATCAGCTTTTACTGGAGTTTTCGGAGCAAAAAAAAGCCGAACAAGATAAAGGTATTCCGATAAACAAACAAGTTTTTCAGGCAGTTGATGCCCTCGAAAACAAAGCTGTTCCTGCTCAATTTCGCCTTACAGGAACTTACAAAAACAATGTAATCAGTAAAGCTACCAGTCGAGAAGCAACGGTTTTTGACCATAATTTTACTGACCGAGAACATCTGATAGTAGAAGTTATGGCCGAAGGATACCAAAAGTTTTTAAGCGAAATTGATATTGAAACTTTTGATGAAACAGTTCACGAAAACACCGCAAAACTCGTCAAAAAACTGTCATTTCTGAATCTTATCATCAAAAATGAGGCTGAATTGCAGAATGCTAATCTATTTGAGGTAGGTGGCACAACAAAACAAGTGGTATTATCGAAAACCAATAATATGTACTTGGGACAACTCAAAACGGGTAGTAGTTATAAAATTTCCATCAATTCAAATACAGAAAAAGAGGTAATCAGAGAATTTTTGGCAGTTGAAGGAGTGAATCAAGTATTGATTGTTCTTGAACCGAAGCAGAAAAAGCTAACAGCATTGACGAGCGAAAAAAACACCGTATCGACCGAAACGAAGGTTGTACAAGTAGAAAAACAAGCCTATACCGCCAAGAAAAAACCATTTAATTTAGAACAGAAAACGCTATTTTTCGACCAAAGCAGTTATGTTTTGAAACCAGAATCGAAACAAATATTGGAAGAAATCAGTAAACAATTAGTTGAGTCACCCGATGTAAGCATTGAAATTACGGGCTATGCCGATAACGTAGGCGACGCCCGACAAAACCAATATCTTTCGGAATTTAGAGCGAAAGTTATTTCGAGTTTTTTATTCAATAAAGGCATTAAAGATAACCGTATAAAACTCAAAGGCGATGGCGGCAAAAAAGCCGATAGCGATACCGAAGACAGCCGACAACTAAACCGTCGGGCGGAACTGAGGTTTTATTAGTATCACCCCCAACTCCTAAAGGGGAGTTTTAAAATATGAAGAAAATCCTCGAAACAGAAAGATTAATTCTACGTCAATTCACGCTTGATGATGCACCTTTTATTCTCGAATTACTCAATACGCCAACTTGGTTGCAATTTATCGGTGATAGAAATGTGCATTCGATTGAAGACGCTGAAAAATATTTGCTGAATGGTAGCCTAAAAAGTTACGCCGAAAATGGGTTCGGATTCTATGCAGTAGTTGATAAAACGGAAACATCGAACCGCACCAATCAAACTATCGGAATGTGTGGCTTGATAAAACGTGATACTTTACCCGATATTGACATTGGTTTTGCCTTTTTACCCAATCTTATCGGCAAAGGTTTTGGTTTTGAAGCAGCCGCCGCCACACTTGATTATGCACTTAATATCCTGAAAATCAAGCGAATAATAGCAATTGTAAACCCTGATAATGAAAAATCTATTGGTTTAATCAAGAAAATCGGAATGCAATTTGAGGCAATGATAAAGTTTGGTGACGATGCGAAAGAATTGATGTTGTTTGGCAAATATTAATGAAGGCTTCGCTCAAAGCGAAGCCTTCATTACAAAACCTAAATTAAACTTTTCCTCAAAATCTTAAAACACCTATCCAGTTCTTCCACAGTCGAAAAAGCAAAGCTCAAACGAATAAAATTGATATTGTTATCGGGTAAATTATGCTACAAACCATTCGAGATTTTTCAGAGCATTTTCGGCAGTTTTTACTAAATTAGTACTTTTATCAAATTTTGTCAAAACAGCCATTCCGCTGTTCCGCTACCTTGTTTGGTTTCGAGCCAGCCTTGAGCCAATAATTTATTTAAAACCACAATAACGGTTTTCCGATGAACGAACGCCCAAAACTTCGCTCAAAGCCCCCGAACTTAGCATTTTTTACCCCAATTTCAACGTTCCGTTGCGAATCAAGTGCATAAACTGATTCGTAATTTGCTGATAAACAGGCACTTTCAATGTTTTATTAATCGACAAGAATGATTGAAACACAACTGGACTACTCATTTTCTTAAAATTGGTTGATTATATTACTCCAATAAAGATATACTTTTGTAACATAATCAAGACTATTTTTTAACATAAGTTTTCAACTTGTGCATATTCAACAAATTGTCAGTGGGGACACTGACAATGGCCAAAAACAAAGATTTTATGCAAATCAAAACCGCTCAAACCAAAGAAGATTTTTTGAAGTGTTTCGATGCAATGAAAGCACTGCGTCCACATCTTACGCCCGAATTATTATTGGAATTATTGCCAAAAATGAAAGATGAAAACTATTCGTTGATTTTTATCGACGAAAACGAAAAAGCAGTTTCGGCTTGCGGTTTTCGTTATTTAACAACACTTTTTGAAGGACGCTATATTTATATTGATGACCTCTCGACCCTGCCCGAAGCTCGTGGAAAAGGTCACGCAGGAATGTTGTTTGATTTTGTTGTTGAAAAGGCAAAAGCCGAAAACTTAAAAGCCGTACACCTCGATTCAGGACACCAAAGATTTGATGCTCACCGACTTTATTTGAACAAAGGAATGAAAATCGTTAATCACCATTTTAGACTTGAATTATAAAAACCTACACATAACGATGATGATGAGAAAGATAAAACTTTGCCAATTTGGTCGGGAATTAATCCAAATCCGCAAAAAAGGCTAACTCCGATTGCTGATGAATTGAGTGCTGAGATTCCTTTGCCCGAACATTTAAACGCATAAAAAAAAATAGCAAGTAAAAAACTCGCTACTTTAACATTTTAAAACCTAATTCTTAGTCCATAATCCGCTGGCTGATTCAGATGAAGATTTGTTGGCAAATGGTTATTATTCAAATCCAAGTACCTTAAATTTTTCAAGTCTTTCACCTGTGGCGGCACTACTCGCAAAAGATTATTGCTCAAAGAGAGCGTTTCTAAATGCGATAGTTTTTTAATATTTTGTGGGAGTTTTTCAATCCCATCATTATCCAAATGTAATATTTTAAGTTTGGGTAACTTGCCTAAAATCTCAATATCACGCTGAATATCAAGATTTTTGTCATTGTCCAGATACAACTCTTCTAAGTTTTGAAGTTTGGAGAAACCTTTGGGCAAAACCGAAAAATCGTTTCCTCCTAAATCAAGCACTTTGAGTTTTTTTAGACTACCTATTTCGGGCGAAAGGCTTATAAGATGGTCGTTTCGCAGACTTAAATATTCTAAGTTTTTAAACTTCGATAAACCCTTCGGAAATTCGGCTAACGACTGGTTACTCAAGTTTAAACGAATAACTTTTTCGGGTTCTTTCAAAGCCTCCTCAATACTTGTGTATTCATTTTTAAGTAATTGCCCATCAGTATTTTGACTATAAACTTTCTCCAACTGAAACAAATTTACTAACCCGAATATATATATTAAAATACGATTTTTCATCTGAATAATGCTTAGGTACGCTTCCTGATTAACTAACTCCTCACTCCTGCCTCAAACTCATCTGTGAAACACATTGCTTTTTGCCAAATTTCTCTCTGCACCAACACATCAATTGTTGAAATTCTTCTTTAGTCGATTGACGCAGGGCTTTTCTTAATTCTTTCTTAAAAATACGTGGTTCAAAACTAACTTTTTCAAGTATCATTTTGCTATATTCAAACATTGTCATGGTTTTTAAAATGGTTGGATTGTAGATTAATTTTCCGAGTAGCTTTTCAGACTACTCGGAAATGATAGGGTGATTAATTAACTTCTCTACTCGAAGTTTCGTTTTTATTGATATTTATCATGGTCTGATTGCTACTTATTCCTTTGCTCGCTATTTGTTTACCAAACTCAGTTGTCGTAAAATGAGATTTGTAATTATTTGACGAAAGCAAAGGATTAAAAGTTATGGCAGTTGCAGGCATTTGTACGGCTAAAGCCGCTTCAGTCCTAAAATCTATTCTCCCTTGGCGTTTATAGTTATGCACCGAACTAATATTATTTTTGATTTGATTCAATGGCTGACTAAATACCGTCACGTTATTGCTCTCGGCCAAAGCTTTGCGTTGCTGAAAAACTGGACGCTTGTAATTATGGGGAGAATCAATTGATGATTTTTGAGCATAAACCGAAACTGAACTTAAAGCTATTAAAGCAAACATATATTTTATGAAGTTTTTCATTTTGTTTTTTTATTTATATTTTTTCGAATAATTTATTTTTACTGTTGTGCAAGGAATATTTAAAAACAGATATCTGGCTTTATTCTGACAAAAAACAAACCCTCAAAACGCCTTTTATTCAGACCAGACACCATTTTCCCTCTACTCTAATTTATCAGAATTTAGCATCAACGGTTGGTCGCCGTTAGTGATGATTACTTTTGCATTCGGTGATGTAGATAATTTATTGAACGCCTCGATTGCCTTGAAGCGAATCAGCAAAGGTGTTAATCCTTCGGCAATTATTTTTTGAGCATCTCGCACTCCCTCGGCTTCGATGGTGCGACGTTTCGCCTCCTGACGCTCCTTGTCAAGCACAAACTGCATTCGTTGGGCATCTTGCTCGGCTTCAAGCTTATCTTCGATGGCTTTGGTAAGGCCAGCGGGCAAAACGATACTTTTCAACAAAACCGCTTCAATCACGAAACCTCGGTCTTTTAGCTGTCCCATCATTAATTCTTTAATTGATTTTTCGATGCCTGCTCGTTGCCCTGTGTGCATATCTTTGGCAAAATACTGAGAAGAAATATCCGCAACTGCCGAACGGAAAACTGGCAAAATCACGACCTCTTCATAATTTCTACCTAATTTCTCTATTACTTTCGGGGCATAACTTCCTTCTAAGCGATACAATATTGACACATCTGACTGAACGGTAAGACCTTCTTTCGACGGTAAAGGCAAACGTACCTCCATATTCATTGTGCGAGTTGGTAATTTTATGATGGTTGTAAAAAACGGATTATAAATTTTTGCCCCTTCCATCAATGGTTCAGGTTTTATTTTACCAAAAGAACGCTTCACACCGACTTCCCCCTGACGCACAATTCGACAACTACCCAACAGCAATCCTAATCCAATTACTGCTACGAAAACTATAACTTTTGATTTCATTTTACTTATAATTTTAGATTTAGTGTAAAAGTCTTCCTCTGAAGACACAACAAAGATAAAACACCAACATTAGGCTGGAATTAATCTAAAATTAGAAGTAG